>JAIRKX010000191.1 GCA_031259805.1 Prevotellaceae bacterium
AAACGAGGAACCCGATGGGAGTGTAGATGACGCGGATGCGCCAAGGTATGCTGCGAGCAAGAAAGGCTGGGAATTCGGCAACCAAACTTGGAGCGATGCCATCCAAATCCCCGACTGTAACAAATCAAGTTTTGAGGACAGCTTTACCGACCCGCAATGCCGTAGCTATACCAACAAAGGTAAAACTTATTATTATTACAATTGGGCGTACGTGCAGGGATATGAAAACCTACTCTGTCCTGGGAATTGGCACGTGCCCTCCCGTAGCGAATTAGAAACAGCATACGATGATTTGTCAGAAAACCCTTTGTCTATTGCATGGGGGCTTCCAGGCTACGCTACAAGTAGTTCCATATACGAAGTGGGCTCGGGTGGAAACGTTTGGACATCGACGGAGCGCGATGCTGCCTACGCATACTACTTGACCTACAATAGCGACGCACTAGCCTTGTACATCACCGCCACGAGCTTCGGGTACCAGGTGCGTTGTGTGCGATAGTTGCAGGAGCTTATTAAATTTTAAGCATTGGTTATAGCAGCCGCCCGCGTACGCGGGCGGCTGTTTTTTTATATGAGTTAATTGTGCTCCGTCATTCCGAGCGGAGTCGAGGAATCTCCAACCGTCCATTGTCTGAACTTTGATTCTTGTGATTTTTGTGATTTCTTTGATTGCTATTATTCCCCTACGGGGAATGTTAATTGAAAGTTGAAAGTTGAGAATTGTTAGTTCTTAGTTCTTAGTTCATTCCACCCCCGCCCTACGGGCACCCCCGCCAGCGGGGGAGAGCTACGCAGGTTGCGCTATACAAGGGCTGCCGCCGCACGGCTGTCCCCCGCTGGCGGGGGTGCCGACAGGCGGGGGTGGATTTAACAACTCTCCACTTTCCACTTTCCACTTTCAACTCTTCTGCTCTCCGCCCGGATGTAACCGTTTTGTAACACTATTTTCCCTGTTCCGTAATATCGTTCCGTTTATTTTGCAGCAAATAGCGTTGGGATGATTGAAACGAGAAATATTGATTTTTATTACGGAAACTTCCATGCATTGAAGCACATCAGCATGAAAATGGACGTTCATACGGTAACGGCTTTCATCGGGCCGTCGGGTTGTGGGAAGTCTACGTTTTTGCGGCTGTTCAACCGGATGAACGACTTGATTGACCATACCCGCATGACGGGCGAATGCCTGATCGACGGCCGGGATATTTACGGGAAATCCGTCGCCATCGACGATTTGCGCAAGCAAGTGGGCATGGTGTTCCAAAAACCGAATCCTTTTCCGAAGTCTGTTTTCGAGAATGTGGCTTACGGCTTGCGGATAAACGGCGTACATAACCGGTCGTTTATTGCGCAACGGGTAGAGGAATCGTTGCGGGCGGCGGCGCTTTGGGAGGAAGTCAAGGATGCGTTGAAGAAATCGGCGTTTGCCCTCTCCGGCGGGCAGCAGCAACGGCTTTGCATTGCGCGCGCGCTGGCCGTCTCGCCGTCGATTCTACTGATGGACGAGCCGGCGTCGGCGCTCGACCCGATTTCTACCTCTAAGATCGAGGAATTGATTTACCGCCTGAAAACGGACTATACGATTGTCATCGTAACGCACAATATGCAGCAGGCGGCGCGCGTGAGCGACAAAACCGGCTTTTTCATGTTAGGCGAATTAGTCGAATTTAATGATACGAAAAAAATATTTTTAAGCCCGGAGAAAGAACAAACGCAAAATTATATCACCGGACGATTCGGATAAATGGAGAATTATGAAATATAGTGAAAAAGAATTGCAGACGCTGAAAGAAGAAGTCAGCGAAATGTGGACGCTGGTATTGTCGCAGTTGGAGAAGGCGAAACAGGCATTCCTGCAGGGCGACGTGGCATTGGCGCGCGAAGTCGTCCGTCGCGAAAAGCAAGTAGATGCCTTTGAACTCAAAATCGACAGCGATTGCGAGAATTACATTGCGTTGTTTAGCCCCGTTGCCGTCGATTTACGGCTGGTACTGTCATTAATCAGGATAAGCATCACGCTGGAGCGTATCGGGGATTTTGCCGAAAGTATAGCTCATCATGTGATTGATAACGACTGTCACGACATTGACCTGAGCATCCTCGACGAGTTGCAGCTCGAAAAGATGTTCGACATCGTCATTACAATGCTCTCGGACAGCTTTGTGGCATTGGAGTCGGAAAATACCAAAATAGCCGGCAGAATCCTGTCGAAAGACAACGAAATCGACCAGCTTTATTACCGTTCGCTGGATATTCTGACCAATTATTTGCAGCAGGCCCCGGCGCATATCCGTGATGGATTGAAAACATTCACGCTGATCCGCAAGCTCGAACGCATTGGCGACCATTGCAGCAATATCGTCGAGGAAATTGTTTTTTATGTGGATGCCAAAGTACTGAAACATGGCGGGAAAAAAACCGTCGTCCCCCAAACCGAATCCGATTGCTAATACGTATCTTTGTAAGATGAAAGTAAAAAATAAATCTCTGCCGAAAATCCTCGTAGCAGACGACGAGCCTGTTATTTGTGAAATTCTGGCATTTAATCTGGCCAACGAAGGCTATGAGACAACGTGCGTCCATTCGGCGGAAGAGGCGCTGCAAAAACTGACGTCCGGGCACAAGCTGATCTTACTGGATGTGATGATGGGCGGCATGTCGGGCTACCGGCTGGCCGAAACCCTGCGGCAACGCAAGAACCACATCCCGATTATTTTCCTGACCGCGAAAGATACGGAAAACGACATGCTGACCGGCTTTTCCGTCGGTGGCGACGATTATATTTCCAAACCGTTTTCGATCAAAGAAGTCCTTGCCCGTGTGAGGGCCGTGATGAAACGCATCGCCGCGACCGATGCCAAACCCGACAAACGGGTGTTCGAGGGTATCATCATTGATTTTGAATTGAAGGAATTGTTCCTCGACAACCAGCGTATTCCCTTGACCAAAACGGAATTTGAAATCGTCGCCATGCTTTCCGAAAATCCCGACCGGATTTATTCCCGGGAAGAAATCATCGACCGGATTTGGCAGGAAACGCCCTATATCACCGAGCGTACGGTCGACGTACATATTACTCGCTTACGCAAAAAATTGGGCGCATGGGCGTCCATTATATCCAACCGCACCGGCTTCGGCTACCGCTTTACCATTCCCAATAAATGACCGCCAATTACAAACAAAAATTATTCCTCTACTTCGTCGTCATCTTTACGGTATTTACCGCCGGCATCTTTTTTTTCGAACAATCGCGCGAGCGGAAACATAAAACCATCGCCCTCGAAGAAAAATTAGACGCCTATGCAGGCATGGTCGATGCCGCATTACGGCAGGACAGTACATTCGCCTTGCCCCTGCGGTTATTCCCGGCAAACATCCGCCTGACGATTATTGACCGGCAGGGAATTGTGCTGTTCGATAATGCCATCACGGAAACCGCCCGGATGGAAAACCATGCCCACCGCCCCGAAATAGCCGCCGCCCGCGAAACAGGCAGGGGTAGCGACATCCGCATCTCGGCCTCCAACGACAAGGAATATTTGTATTACGCCAAACAATTCAACCGCTACTATATTCGCGTAGCGCTGCCCTACGACCTGCAGGTGCGGCATTTCCTGAAGGCCGACAAACTGTTTCTGTACTACCTCGTAGCGCTGTTTGTCATCATTCTGTTTATCATTAATATTGTCGCCAGTCGTTTTGGCAAGTCTATTAAGCAGCTGCGCGATTTTACCCTGTCGATGGAACATCCTGAAGTCGGCCGGCTTCAGGCGTCGTATGCGTCGCCCCCTGCGTCGTTTCCACAGGACGAATTGGGCGAAATAGGCGCGAAAATTGCGGAGAACTACCGGAAACTGGCAGAAAGCCGGAAAGTCATTATCCTCGAACGGGAAAAACTGCTACAACACGTCCACAGTTCGGAGGAGGGCATTTGTTTCTTCTCGGCTTCGCACGCCGTCGAATTTTACAACGGATTGTTTATTCAATACTTGAATACGATTACCGATGCGGCGGGCATCGACCCCGCCATGGTATTGACCGATCCGGCATTCGCCCCAATTGTATCCTTTTTGCAAAACCACAAACCGCAGGAAGCGTACTTTGAAACGCAAATCGACCGGCAGGGGAAAATTTTCGCCGTCCGCGTCAATGTGTTTGACGATAATGGTTTTGAAATCATTATTAACGACATCACCACGCCCGAAAAAACACGCCAGTTGAAACAGGAAATGACCGGCAATATCACCCACGAACTTCGTACGCCGGTAACCGGTATCCGCGGATGCCTCGAAACGATTTTGGAACACAAGCTGGAGACTGAAAAAAGAGATTATTTCATCCGTAGCGCCTATAATCAGGTGCTGACGCTATCCGATCTAATTCGCGACATGAGTTTAATCACCAAAATGGAAGGCGCGCCGCAGTCGTTCAAACTGGAGTCCGTCGGCATCGGTGCGCTGCTCGACGATCTGAAGAACGATTTGGAGATTCCGCTACAGGAAAAAAACATCCGCCTGACATGGTCGATAGCCGACGAGGTAACCGTCAAAGGCAACCGCAACCTGCTCTATTCCATCTTCCGCAACCTGACCGACAACGTCATTCGCCACACCGGATCCAACGTTACCGTAGTCATTCACTTGTATAACGAAGATAAGGATTTCTATTATTTCTCGTATGCCGACAACGGCCCCGGCATCCCCGACGAACAACACCTCAACCGCCTCTTCGAACGTTTTTACCGCATCAGCGAAGGACGCACGCGCGACACCGGCGGCTCCGGCCTCGGACTGTCGATTGTGAAAAACGCCGTCGCCTTCCACAGTGGAACGATCGTCGCCAAAAACAAAGCCGGCGGCGGACTGGAATTCCTCTTTAAACTGCAGAAAGCCTAAACCGGCTGAGAAATAACAAGCATTCAGAATACCCACGAGGATTATTTTAAGAAAAGTTCACATAAACTATACATACAATCCATCAAAAGCATTTATCTTTGTAACTTGAAATATTTTAATAAACTATGATATTCATCAGTTATATAGCACGTTATTTATGCCTTCTAACGTATTTCATGCGTTACGGCGCTTTTTTGTGGCTCTGTAGCTGGTTCTCTTTCCCCGTTTATCGGGTCTATGCTCCCCCTGCGCCGTTTATTCGGATATCCATTTGGACGCTGGGGAAAAACAACTTTGACAGGCAGAGCCATTGCCTATCTCTTGCGGCAATGGCTATAACCAAATAAATAGCGCTATTGTAACAGCGCATTTATTTCAAAGATGTTGTGTAAGGACTTATATCGACACGTAAAAACCCCCTGTAGCGCTAAAGTACCCTTATATAGCAGTCCGGCTACAACAGGTGAATGTGCATCATGCACGAAAAAAGGGAAAAATTTAAAAAAATTAAATAAAATAAATAAAATAATATATATACGATCATGAAAAAGATTTTTATTGTACTAATGTTTTTAGGAGTTACTATTATCGCTTGTAACGAGAAAGAAAATATAGCCATAACTCCTGTTCAAATTGATGAGCAAGTCGCTTTTGCGGAATTGCAAGCGCAATTGGATGCGTATAGTGTAGAGTTTAAAGCCTCTTTGCCGACGGTTTCGATAACGGGACCACAGAAAGTATCCTGGTGGAAAAAACTCTTGACGGTTGTAAAAGCAGATGTTGCCGGAGCTGAAGCCGGAGGTGAAGCCGGAAAAGAAATTGGGACATCTGTCGGTGAAGCTGTCGGTGGATCTGTCGGTGGATCTGTCGGTGGAAAAGTCGGAGAGGTAATTGGAGGAATAGTAGGGGCCGTTTCTTATTCTGCACAAGCAATTGTAGCAGAAAGCTCGGGTTCGAATTCGCTTTCTACACTTATTACGACGCTGAACAATGGCGTCCCGACCACTATTTTATTAGGAACAACAAGTGCAGATAGTGTTGGATTCTTCCATAATATGGTGATAGCAGAAATGGCCAAGGCAGATATTACCAATGCGAAACTACAAAACATAGATAGCTTGGTTCACTATACAGCAATAACCGTTGGTCAGCTGAGGGGTACGTCCGTATCTTCGATATTACGAGATAGTGTGAAAAGTCAGTTAGTAGAAGATTCACCCTTTTTATTATCAGGTACGGGAAACTTATTTTCTAAATATGAGGCTAAGTACTCGTCCCTTTCTGGTGTCAGCGCCATTATTGAAACATACTTTGACAATGTCGCTACCTTGACATCAAATGAGGACATATTATCGTATACGACAGGATACAGGAATACGGTAGTATTGTCCCGGATATCAGCAGCGAAAAAAGATGTTATTATTGCATCCTTATCGGTAGCTATCAATAGTTTTTACTTATGGAATATGTAAGTAAAATAGGATAAGATTAACTTCTGCCGCTTACACGGCAGAAGTTAATCTTATTATTAATGATTCACGTAAGAATTCACGACTATGAAAAAAATCATCTACACGGCTGTTATTCTTCTCGGCAGTATCGGCTATCTACAGGCGCAACCTTTCCGGCTTGGCTTTGACGCCGGCGGCGGCGTCAGTTCCCTGCTGATGCCCAACCCCTCGCTTACGCCCTTTTTGACATATCGCGCCGGCGTATTTGTGGCTCAACTTGATTCTTCGGGAGAGTATTCCGAATACGGTATCGCTTACCGGAAAGCCGGCGCCCGGACTACCGGACTGTTGGAACATTATGCCGGCGCAGCCCGGAATATCGAACTGAATATCCATTATATAGATGTCTACCACGACTGGGGGGTTGTCCGCAATACAATGACCCTGTTCAAAACAAAGGCGAGTTTTATCCACAAAAGCGGTTTCTACGTCGGCTACGCCTTCGGCGGTGATGGGCGAATAGCCTACGACACCGGCGCCGGCGCCCTGCTGGAAAAAGAAATCGGAAATATATTCCAGGACGAAACATTCTCGCACGCCGGCGAAACCTACCCGTTTACCGGTTTCAAACGGTGGGACTACGGCCTGCGGTTTGGCACCGATATATTGATTAATCAATTCAGCATCCGCCTTCACACTATGTGGGGACTGAGAAACCTTCACAGCGGCGGGTTGGATAAATGGGTACTGAATGCCGCCTTAACCGTCTCGGTAGGCTACATCCTGTAAAGTTATCCTGCCTGATGCTTATTTTCGGGAGGAAGTAAGTTATTCCGGCCTTGCCGGCGGATTGTCCACCCCCGCCCTACGGGCACCCCCGCCAGCGGGGGTGCCCGTAGGGCGGGGGTGGACTTTAACTAAGAACTAAAATCCAACCAATCAAAATGCAGGCTCCAGCCCTTTTCACCTTTCCCCCTTGCGCAATCAGTAGTGGGTTTTATTTTCCGTCCTTTTCCAGCGTTGCAGGGGTTTTGCCCCTTCGTCGCCTAATTGTTGGACGATGGGAATTTTCCGTTCGGGTAACGGCCTTTCCAATTCTTCGTAGATAAACGAATCGTCGAAGCCGGCCTCCTGCGCGTCGATACGTGTACCGGCGTAGTAGATTCGTTCGATACGCGCCCAATAGACGGCTGCCAGACACATCGGGCAGGGTTCGCAACTGCAGTAAATCGTGCAGCCGCTCAGGTCGAAGGTATTCAGCGCCCGGCAGGCGGCGCGGATGGCGTTGACTTCGGCGTGCGCCGTAGGGTCATTGCCGGTAGTAACCGTATTGACGGCGCGGGCGACCACCGCCCCGTCCTTCACGATCACCGCCCCGAACGGCCCGCCGCCCTGCTGCGTAATATTCTCGTCGGCCAACTCAATGGCGTCTCTTAAAAAAAAGTATGATGAGTTCATCGCTCTGTATTTTAATATGAATAAATAAATGAATAAACAAAAATACGAAAAAATCGGGAATCGGCATTTGCGACCGGCAGGCCATTCTCTCTAACAGCAGGAGACGATTCGACACCTTAACAAAAATCCGTATCTTTACCGGAAATTATACGATTAAGCTATGGCTATTATACGAGAAGTACGAGGCATTACGCCTGAGACAGGGAAAAATTGTTTCATTGCCGAAACGGCGGTGATTGTCGGCGATGTGGTCATCGGCGACGATTGCAGTATTTGGTACAATGCGGTGTTGCGCGGCGATGTCAACAGCATCCGCATTGGCGACCGGACAAATATTCAGGACGGCGCGGTGTTGCATACGCTGTACGAACGTTCGGTGGTCGAAATCGGCCACGACGTATCGGTGGGGCACAATGCCATTATACATGGCGCAAAGGTCGGCCACAACGTGCTGGTCGGCATGGGCGCCATCCTGATGGACAATGCCGTCGTCCCCGATAATACGATTATTGCCGCCGGCGCCGTAGTATTGAGCAATACGACGCTGGAGTCCGGCGTCTATGCCGGAATGCCGGCCCGAAAAGTCCGGGATTGCGATGAAAAAACAATAGCGATGGCGCGACAAAACGCCGCCGGCTATCTGTTGTATAAAGAATGGTTTAAAGACCATCCGTAAATTTTTATTCAGGGCTTATTTTTTATTACGTATTATGAAACGCTTTTTGATTATTCGTTGGATATGGCTCGCGGCCGGCATCGGGGTTCCCGGGCAGGCAGCCGCAGGCGAACAGCAGGGAGTTTCGGTCGGCGACAGCCTGACCTACACTACCATCCAGGGAACCGTACGGGATGCAGCCACCCGTAAGCCACTGACATACGTATCGATCTACATCGAAGACGCAGAGGTCGCTTCGGTCAGTAACGCCGAAGGATTCTTTGTCCTCAAAATACCGGCAAGCATCGCCCGTGCGACGATTGTATTCAGTCATTTAAGTTATAAAAAAGAACGGATTCCGGTAACGGAAACGAACCGTGCGGAGATATGGACAGTAGCCTTAGAACCGATAGCCTACCCGTTGAAGGATGTCGTGGTACGTCCGCACGGCGATGCAACGGCGCTGGTGCTGCAGGCCTTGGAACGCATTCCCGACAATTACGGGCGGCAACCGGTGGCGATGGTGGCCTTCTACCGCGAATTAGTCAAACGGAACAACTCCTATGTCTCTGTGGCCGAGGCGGTACTCGACATCCGCAAAGCCCCCTACGCCTCGCGACAGACCGATGCGGCACGCATTTACCGGGGGCGGAAAAGCGCCAACGTACACCGTTCCGATACGGTGCTATTCAAGTACCAGGGCGGCATCGTAACGACCCTCCTGCTGGATGCGGCCAAAAACACAGATCTGCTCTTTACCGCCGCGCCGCATGAGAATTATACCTTTACGTTCAATGAAATGGTGATGATTGACGAAAAACCGCACTATGCGATTTCGTTCAACCAGCGACCGGCGACGCGGGACATCCTGTTTCGCGGCACTATTTATTTAGAACCCCTGTCGTTGGGGATTGCCCGCATCGAATTTAACATGAATGTGGAAGACCGTCCCGAATCGGCGCAGATATTTGTCAAGCGCTCGCCGCGAGGGGCAAAGGTAACGCCGGTATATGCAACCTATGTGGTGAACTTCCGCGAGCAGGACGGACGTTGGCGATATGCCTATAGCCGCTCCGAAGTGAAATTTAAAAGCAACTTCAAACGATTTTTCTTCTTCCGCCCGACCTGCACCGTCATCTCGGAATTAGCCATCACCGATGCCGACGAGACGAACACGATTCGAATCCCGCGAAAAGAAGCCGTTAGCATCCACGATATTGTGGCCGACGAACTCACTGTCTTCACCGGCGACGCCTTCTGGGGCGCTTACAACTATATCGAGCCCGAACAACCCATCGAAAATGCTATCCGGAAAATGAACCGGCAACTGAAACGGGCAGGGATTCAGTAGCCGCAGATTCAAAAAGCGGTAAGTTCAAATAGTCAATGCAACCGGGATAAGAAAAAAAAGGGTGTTTCGGGAGTACCCCTGAAACTCCATTGAGAAAAAAGTCTTAACAGCTCATGCTCATGTGAGCTTCACCCCAAGCAAAACGGGTACGTCTTGCGATGCCTGCAAGATGCGCAGTAAGTTAATTGCAATGAATAACGCCCACACACCCATGCGCCAGATAATCTCCATAGCCTCCGGAAAAAGCCCGAAAGAGCGTTTTCATCTCACAAGAGACGAAACCTATCTTTTGGGAGACGAAAAGAAAAATCGGAAAAATGAAAAAAA
>JAIRKX010000083.1 GCA_031259805.1 Prevotellaceae bacterium
TCCATTCAATACCTCTACAATGCTTCACGCCGTACACTTTACGAAAGTTCTTCTCGGATGGAATTTCAGTATTGTTTTTTGCCAGCGTTTTCTGTCGAGGTGTGTGTAGATTTCTGTCGTGAGGATACTTGCGTGCCCCAGCATTTCTTGTATGGCGCGTATGTCGGCGCCGTTTTCGATAAGATGAGTGGCAAAAGAATGCCGGAGTGTATGCGGACTGATGTGTTTCGTTAATCCGATTTTAACAGCTAATCCTTTAATGATGCGGAATACCATCGACCGCGACATGCCCTTTCCACGACAGTTGAGGAACAGAATGTCTTCGTGCCGTCTATTGATGGGTTGTCCGGCGCGTACATCTAAATAAAGGCGAATCGCCTTTACTGCCTGTTTGCCGATGGGTATCAGGCGTTGCTTGTCGCCTTTGCCGATGACGCGGATAAATTCTTCAGACAGGAACAGGTCGGAAATGCGTAGCGTAACAGCTTCCGATACGCGCAGGCCACATCCGTAAATGGTTTCGAGGATGGCGCAATTGCGGTGACCGTCGGGGCGACTGAGGTCAATAGCGGCAATAAGCTGGCCGATTTCGTCGGCGCTCAGCACATCGGGCAGATAACGTCCCAATTTTGGCTGCTCAATCAGTTCCATTGGATTAAATTCTATGCGCTTGTCTAATATCAGAAATTTGAAGAATGCTCTAATACCGCTGATGGTACGCGCCTGCGATCGCTTGCCGAGGTGTTCGTCGTACAAGCCGACCAGAAATTGCTCGACGTCCTGCGGCGTAACAGCGGTGGGGAGAGTGGAGCGCTCACTGCAAAAAAGAGACAGCTTCCGGCAGTCGAACGCATAGGAACACACCGTGTTTTTCGACAGCGACCGCTCTAATTGCAAGTAAGCCTTAAAGTCGTCAATGGCGGTATCCCATGCCTCCGTGCAAGCCGTATTTTTCATAATTCCAACAGGTATTTTCCGTATTCGGTTTTGCTCATCGCTTCGCCAAGGGCGCGCAGTTGCCGGCGGTCAATCCAGTTGTTGCGCCATGCAATTTCCTCGATGCAGGCAATATAGAATCCTTGACGGTTCTGGATAGTGGCGACATAATTTGCCGCTTCCAGCATACTGTCGGCGCTGCCCGTATCTAACCACGCAAAGCCGCGTCCAAACAATTCGACGATAAGGCTGTTTTCTTGCAGGTAAACGCGATTGAGGTCGGTAATCTCCAGTTCGCCACGCGCCGAAGGCTTCAGGCGACGCGCTTTTTCGCAGACTGTCCGGTCGTAGAAATAAAGTCCGGGAACGGCATAATTCGATTTCGGTTGCGCTGGCTTTTCTTCCAGCGACACCACGCGGTTCGCCTCGTCGAACTCGACCACCCCATACGCGCGGGGATCTTTCACATAGTATCCGAAAACACATGCGCCCCGGTCGTCCACGCTTTCGACCGCTCGTTTCAGCATGGACGAGAAGCCCTGTCCGTAAAAGATATTATCACCGAGCACCAACGCGCCGCCCTCACCGTCGAGAAACGACTCGCCCAAAATAAACGCTTCGGCCAGCCCATTGGGTTTTTCCTGCACAATATAATGGAACGACATCCCAATGTCGTCTCCAGAACCGAGCAGCCCGCGAAACATCGGCAGGTCGCGCGGAGTCGAGATAATCAGCACGTCGCGGATACCCGCCAGCATCAGGGTCGAGAGCGGGTAATAAATCATAGGCTTGTCGTACACCGGCATAATTTGCTTCGAAATGGCTTTTGATGCGGGAAACAAGCGGGTAGCTACCCCGCCGGCTAAAATGATTCCTTTCATATTCTTTTTATTTTCGGATTTGGAATTTCAAAGGTAAGAAAAAATATTTAGTAACTTTGTAGCCTGTAACAACAGAAAAAAAGATAAATATGGAAACAGCAGAAAAAAATAAGACATCAGGCAAATCACTTATCATTAGAGCGTCTTCTTCGGGATCAACAAACGGAATAAATTGATAGGGAATTTTGTCATACATCCTTTCTAATCGGCACACCTGATTTTATCATGCACTTTTTATATAATATAGGCATTCATCTTTACTCGTGGGCGATATATCTGGCGTCGCCATTCCACACGAAGGCGTGGCTGTTTTACACCGGACGGAGGCGCTTGTTCAAACGTCTGCAGGCAGCGATGACGGGCGAGGCGCCGGTCGTATGGTTTCATTGCTCGTCGTTGGGCGAGTTCGAGCAGGGACGCCCGCTGATGGAAGCCTACCGCCAGAAATGCCCCGAACATGCAATCCTACTGACCTTCTTTTCTCCTTCGGGCTATGAAGTCTGTAAGGATTATGCCGGTGCGGACTGGGTGTTCTATCTTCCGCTCGACACGCCCCGCAATGCCCGCCGGCTGGTCGGCATTGTCAAGCCCCGCACAGCTATTTTTATTAAATACGATTTTTGGTACAATATCCTGCAAGCGTTGCAGGAGCAGAGTATCCCCACGTATGTGGTATCGGCGATATTCCGCCCGACGCAATTGTTTTTCAAATGTTATGGCGGCTTCTTCCGAAAGATGCTGCGCGCTTACCGGCAGTTGTTCGTGCAGGACTATTATTCGCAGGAGTTACTGCAATCGATCGGCATTGTCCATGTGCAGGTGAGCGTCGACACCCGTTTTGATCGCGTGTGGGAACTCGCGCAGACGCCCCGTCAGATACCGTATATCGACATATTCCTCGCCGGATGGCCTGCGCTGGTGGCCGGCAGCACATGGCCTGCCGACGAAGATAAACTGGCCGCTGCGTTCGCTGCCCTGCCCAACAGGGTCAAACTGATTATTGCGCCGCACGAAATCCACGAAGAACATATAGCGAGTATCGAACGGCGATTCCGGCCATTCGGCGTCGTCCGCTATTCTGCCCTGTCCGACGAGACTTCGCCGGCGGCATTTCTCGACAAGCGGACGCTGATTTTAGATACGATTGGCATGTTGTCGGCAGTCTACCGCTACGGCACGGTAACGTATGTCGGCGGCGGATTCAGTGCGTCCGGCATTCACAATACGCTCGAAGCGGCGGTCTATGGCCTGCCGGTGGCCTTTGGTCCCAACTATCAACGTTTTCGTGAAGCCTGCGACCTTATCATACAAGGCGGCGCCGTCTCTTATACGACGGACAAAAAACTGGCATCCATCCTCCTGAACTGGTTCACGGATGACGAAGCCCGACACGCCGCCGGCCACAGCAACAGACAATACGTCATTGACCATTGCGGCGCAACGAAGACCATCCTACAAGCAGTAGTAGAGAGTTAATAGCGAAGGATTAGTAATAAATGGTGAAAGTGCAGTGAGGCAACCAATCTTTTCACCTTGCACTACCGCATCCGTAATTGCAGAAAATTTCATACATTTGCAAAAAAAATCACATGACAAACGACATTACCACGCTTCTTTTAGTAATCGCTCCTGCGGCTTTGGTCGTAGCATCTAACTACATTATTCTACGGCGAATGATTGAAGCCGACCAGCGTCGGCGAGCAGTCGAACTACGTATCCACACCCGTAACGAGACCATCAAAATACGCCTGCATGCCATCGAACAGTTGATGGTGTTGATGGAACATTTCACGCCGGCGGAATTTGTATTGCGCCATGTCCGCAGCGCCTCCACCGTATCCGATTTACAAGCGGTGTTGCTCGATGTGGTACGGAAAGAAATGGAAAACTACCTTTCGTTCCAGCTTTACGTGCATATCGACACGTGGCAGTTCATAGTGGGCGCTCGCAACTCGCTGGTTTCATTGATTAACCAGTCGGCGGCGTCCGTAGCTCCCAACGAGCCGGCGCTAAACCTTGCAAAAAAAATAATAGAACTCGCACAAGCCGAACAGGAATCATTCATCTCCGACGCAATAGAGGCATTACGCAAAGAAGCAAAATTGATTTATGATTAGTCGCCGTTTACTCCGCATTAAAACCCTGAAATTGCTGTATGGCCATGCCCCGTCCGCATCCGCATCAATCGTGATTGAACCCATTGAAAAAGAACTGCAGACAAGCATCCAGAAACTGTACGACCTCTTCCATTTTATCCTGTCGTCGGCTACGCATGTGGCCGATTATGCCGAAGAGCGGATAAATATCGGGATGCAAAAATTCCGCCCGACGGACAAAGAAGCGCATCCGAACAGGCGATTTGTAGAAAACGCATTGATCGGTCTGTTGCGCCGCAACAGACCGCTGGCACAATACTGCAAGAAGCATAGCTTGTCGTGGACTCGCGACACGACAAAAAGCATTCGCGACATCTATACCAATATGATTGAACGCGATTATTATAAAACCTACATGGCCAACCCTGAAAAGGCTTCGTTCTACGACGACCGCCTGTTCCTGCAACGATTTTTCAGGTATGAATTTGAAGGCAACGAGCCGCTCGAAACCATGCTGGAAGAACAAAGCATGTGGTGGTGTACCGACGACTTGGGCTATGTTCTCGGCGTCATCATCCGCACACTGGCCGAATTTAAGCCGGAACAGCCCGACGATACGCCGTTATCAGGGGCACAGCGTTCGCGCGTCGAAAAAGATTTTGCGCGGCGTTTGCTCCGCCGGTCGCTTACACATTATCAGGAATACTGGAATATGGCCGTGCCGTTCCTCAAAAATTGGGAGGCCGACCGTGTGGCGACAATGGATATGATGCTTATCGTGCAAGGATTTGCCGAGGCTGTCGAGTTTCCCGAAATGCCGGTAAGGGTAACTCTCAACGAACATGTCGAACTCGCCAAATATTACAGTACGCACAACAGCTACATCTTCGTCAACGGCGTGCTCGACCGCATGATCAAACAAGGCCTCGCCGATGGGCTGATTGTGAAGAAAGGAATAGCGCGTGGTGGATACTTGAAACCGGCGTAGCTACTCTGTCATGTCCTGACCCGGATTGACAGCAAAAAGAAGACAAAAGAAGACAAAAAGTACAAAGAAAACGTATCGGAACAGTATTTGCTCTAAGCAAAAAATAGGAGAAGAAATAAAGAGCGGATTCAGTGTAAACGAAGTTAGCCAGAAGTTATAATCTACCAATGCACCCATTCCGATGGGTGTATTTCAAATTGTCGCAACCCCGGCTTATCGTAGCGCGTCATTGCGAGGACGAAGCCCGAAGCAATCCGGTGGATTTCCGGATTGCTTCACCCTTCCTGTGCGTTATGCGTTATGAGTTATGCGTTCCCCTGCGGGGCACAATACCAATAGAAAAAGAACGGCGTACGCGACACGCCGACAGGCGTTTGCCCGGACACCGAAAATTGGTCAGACAAATACTAGAATAATTGGTCGGACAAATACTAGAGTATTCGTCGGACGAATACTAGAGTATTCGTCGGACAAATACTCTAGTATTTGTCCGACCAGATAAAAACGAAGAGTGGAAAGTGGAGAGTTATTATTGCCGTCGGCTAAAGCCGGCGGACGTCATTGCGACAATTTGAAATGCACCCATTCCGATTTATTAGCTCCTAATTCGTAATTAAAACCGTATCTTTGTATTTTACAAAACGGCTATGGGTACAATTCGTTTAACTAAGCAATTCACATTTGAGATGGCGCACGCTTTGTCAGGCTACGACGGCAAATGCGCGCATATTCACGGACACACCTATATATTATATGTAACGGTACGGGGCCGTCCGGAGGCCGACCCTGCCAGCCCGAAGTACGGCATGGTATTGGATTTTTCGGAACTCAAACAGACCGTCCGCCGGCTTATTATCGACCGGCTCGATCATGCGCTGCTGCTGCGCCACGACGCCCCGCTGGCAAAGGAACTGCAAGCGGCGTATGAAAAAATCGTACAAACGCCCTATCAGCCGACATGCGAGAATATGGTGCTCGACTTTGCCGCCATCCTCCAGTCCGCCCTCCCCGACCATGTCGTCCTCCACAGTATCCGCCTCCACGAAACCGCTACGTCGTATGCCGAATGGGTCAACGAATATTAATAAATCAACAATGAAAACGCTCTATTTAATCGACGGTCATGCGATGGTTTACCGCGCGTATTATGCCTTTATCAAGCGGCCGATTATGAATACGAAGGGTATAGACACATCGGCGATCTTCGGGTTTACGCGATTATTGATGGACTTGCTGCGTCGAGAACGTCCAACGCATCTGACCATCGTTTTCGATCCCGGCGGGCCGACCTTCCGCCACAAAAAGTATCCACCCTATAAGGCCACACGACTGGCAACGCCCGAAGTCATACAGGCCTCGCTGCCGGTGGTCAGGGAAATCGCGGATGCCTTCCGTATCCCCGTGCTGTCGATGGAGGGCTACGAGGCCGACGACCTCATCGGGACGATTGCCAAACAGGCCGAACAAAAAGGCTTTTCGGTGTACATGATAACGCCCGACAAGGATTACGGGCAGTTGGTGTCCGACCACGTCGTTATCTGCAAGCCGCAATATGCGGGATGGGGACTGGAAACCGTCGGCGTGCGGGAGATACGGGAGAAATACACGATCGAACGTCCCGAGCAAATCATCGACGTGCTGGCCTTATGGGGCGATGCGTCGGATAATGTCCCCGGTGTGGCGGGTATAGGCGAGGTACGCGCCAAGAAGCTGATCGCCGAATTTGGCAGCGTCGAGAACATGCTGCGCAGGCTGGATGAACTGCCCGAAAAGCAACGGGAGAAGATCATCGCCTCGCGCGACCTGCTGCTGCTGTCGAAGGAATTAGTAACAATCGACACGCATGTGCCGCTGACGTGGAATGAGGAAGCCGCCGCCTGCCGTCGGCCTGATGTAGAGCGCCTGCGACAACTGTTCGGCGAATATGAATTCGCCTCCCTGATGGCGGGTTTAACGGAACTGGCCACTACACAATATGCCGCACAACCAGCCACACCACCGTCGACCCCTGCACAACAGTTATCCCTCTTCGGCGAACCTGTCGCCCCCGCGCAGCCGGCCCCTGCACAACAGTTAACTCTCTTCGACGAACCTGCCGCCCCGCCCCTTTCACCCTCCCTGCCCCAATTATCCACCATTGCCACCACCCCCCACCTCTACCACCTCGCGCAAAGCGACGACGAACTCCACGCGCTGCTACAGGTATTGCAGACGAGCGACCTGTTTTGCTTCGACACGGAGACGACCGGCATCGAGCCGATGCGTAGCGAGTTGGTCGGGATGTCGTTTGCAGTGGCGGCGCATGAGGCGTGGTATGTGCCCGTGCCCGCAGGCAGGGAGGCGGCGCGGATGTTGCTGCAGCGCTTCAAACCGCTGTTTGAAGACCCGACGAAGCCGAAGATCGGGCAGAATGTGAAATACGATATACTCATGTTGAAGCAGTACGGCGTCGAAGTCGAAGGTTTTTTGTACGACACAATGCTGATGCACTACCTGCTCGATCCCGAAAAGCGGCACAACATGACCGCCCTGAGCAATACCTATCTGCATTACCAGCCGGTAGAAATCGAGAGTCTGATTGGCCGGAAGGGTGCACGACAGCGGTCGATGGCGCAGGCGCCGCTGGAGAAAATCGCCGAGTATGCCGCCGAAGACGCCGATATTACATGGCAACTGAAAAGGATTCTCGAAGAAGAACTGCGGCGGAACAACCTCTACGATCTCTATCGAACCGTCGAAGCGCCGCTTATCCGCGTGTTGGCCGGCATGGAATTTGAGGGCGTCAAAATCGATGTGCAGGCGTTGAAGGACTATGGACGGGAACTGCAGGTGCAACTCATCGCCCTCGACGGCGACATTAAACAAATGACGGGCGACCCGTCGCTCAATATCTCGTCGCCGAAACAGCTGGGAGTGGCGTTGTTTGAAAAACTGCAACTGAGCAGCACGAAGAGAACGCGCACCAGACAGTACTCGACCGACGAAGATACCTTGCAGGCATTAGCCGACAGCCATCCCGTTATTCCAAATATTTTAGCCTTTCGCTCGTTGCGCAAATTACTTTCGGGCTATATCGAATCATTGCCGGAGTTAGTCAACCGACGTACCGGCAAAATTCATACGACCTTCAATCAGGCCGCTACATCAACAGGCCGCCTGAGTTCTCACAACCCGAACCTGCAAAACATCCCGATACGCGACGAGAACGGGCGCGAAATCCGCAAGGCGTTTATTGCCGGCGATGCACAACGGCTGCTGCTGTCGGTCGACTACTCGCAAATCGAATTGCGGCTGATGGCGCACCTGAGCGAAGACCCGAACATGCTCGAAGCCTTCCGCCGCAACGAAGACATCCATGCCGCCACCGCCGCGAAGATCTTCCATGAACCCCTCGACCGCGTTACGCGCGAGCAGCGCCGGCAGGCTAAAACCGCCAACTTTGGCATCATCTACGGCATCTCGTCCTTCGGGCTGGCGCAGCGCCTGCAAATACCGCGCGAGGAATCGCGGCGGCTGATCGAGGGCTACTTTGCCACCTACCCCGGCGTCAAACGCTACATGGAGCGCATCATCGAATCGGCGCACGAGCGCGGCTACGTATCCACAATTTGCGGACGCATCCGTACCCTGCGCGATATCAACTCCCGAAATGCCGCCGTGCGCAGCGCCGCCGAACGATTTGCCATCAACGCCCCGATTCAGGGGTCGGCCGCCGACATTATCAAAATCGCCATGATTCGCGTACATGACGAACTGTGCCGCCGACGCCTGCTTTCGCGCATGATTCTCCAAGTACACGACGAACTGGTATTCGATGTCTACCGTCCGGAAATGGACGAAGTGAAGGAACTCGTACAGCGCGAAATGGAGCAGGCCTTCCCATTAAAAGTACCGCTGCTGGCCGAAATGGGCGTCGGACAAAACTGGCTCGACGCCCATTAACCCACGCTTCCCCAAGTGAAAGAAAGCGCATTCAAACTGAAAATCATGGCCGGCTACCTCGCACCGTTACTGGCCGGAGGGTTTATTATCTGGTACATCTTCGCTTGCATCGCCCCCCTCATCACAACGGAGGACAGGCGCACAGACGCAGTATTCGACAAGGTTGCGCTACTTGCCGCCACACTGTCGTCGTTCAGCGAGAACGAAGTAGCAGGCCTGTTGCTGGTGCAGCGCCCGACATCCGCCAATTATACCCGCTATCGCGAAAGCGCCGCCAAGGTATACATGCACATCGACTCGCTGTCGGCTATGATGTCCGCGCCTTCGCAGCAACTCATCGTGCAGGGCATTATGCAACTGATTGCCCTGAAAACCGACAACCTGAATATCATCATCCGGCAAATGAATGCCGAAAACGACGAGCAGATCATTCGCGAAAGTATGTCGAACGTACTGCATGAGGTGGTCGATACGATTCCCGTTATGGTTGTACTGCGCGACCGGGTGGTGTACGACACGCTGCCGCCCGCCGACAAACCGAAGAATCTATGGGCGCGAATCGGCGACGTGTTTTCGCCCACGCCGCCCGACACCACCGCCCGTACCCGCATCCGTCGCATCCGCACAAACGACACGCTGACATCGGTATTCAACGCCTACGACACCCTGTTTAACACCCTCGAAAAGATACTCGACAACGTCTATGTCGAAAAAACACGTTACCGCCGCACCATCAGCCGCAAACTGCAAACGCTGCTGGCCACCGACCAACGCATCAGCGCCGAAATTAACGCCCTGCTCGACGACCTCCAACAAGAAGCCTTAGCCCTTACCAGAGCTGATTTCGACGAGAGGGAACGATTCTGGAAAAAGACCGGTAATATCCTCTTCGTCGTCGGCATCCTTGCGGCCGCGGCCATTATGCTATTCCTGTTCGTCATCTTCCACGACCTGAACAAGCGGCGCACCTACCGCCGGCAACTCGAAGAAGCGCGCATAACTGCCGAAGAGCTGATGCGCAGTCGCGAAAAACTGCTACTCTCCATTTCGCACGACATTCGCGCCCCGCTGAGCGCCATCGCCGGACATCTGGAAGGAATGCAGATCCCGACGCCCAACCGCGACGACCGCCTCGCCATCCGTGCCATGAACGCCTCCATCCGCCACGTCATGGTGTTGCTCAATAACCTGCTGGAATACGCGCGCCTCAAGGCGAATCGAATGACCCTCGCGCCATCCGTATTCCCGCTACGGGCGCCATTCGATGACATGATGGCCTCCTTCTACCCGCTGGCGAAGAAAAAGCATATCACCCTCACGCTGAATAATACGATCGACGCCGCCCTGTACGTGGAAACGGACAAAACCCGACTGCAACAAGTATTGACCAACCTGCTGTCGAATGCCCTGAAATTTACCGACGAGGGCGGAATTACGATAACAGCCGCAACCGTCCGCGACCGCGACGAAAAGAATCAACAGAACGACGACGGCAATAGCCTTTTGTCGCTGCGATTTTCGATATCCGACACGGGATGCGGCATCCCCGACGCCAAGAAAGCATTTATCTTTGATGAGTTCTTTCAGGTAAACGGCGGCGACCATCATTCGAAAGGCGGCAGCGGCTTTGGCTTGTACATCGTGAAACAAACCGTCGACGCCCTGCACGGTACGGTCGAAATGATGCAGAACCGCCCGCACGGCACACGATTCACCGTACAGATTCCATTACGCCGCGTCCCGACGCCCGCAACGCCGGCCACCGAAGCCCATCCGCCGGTAGCAACCCCAACCCTTATCCGCCGTTTGTTGGTGGTCGACGACGATCCGGCGCAGGGGATGCTGATGGAAAACATACTGGCAGGCAGCGGTCATGCCGTTCGTCTCGCCCAAACCATCGACGAGGCAGAGACCTGTCTGGAGCAGATGCACATAGACCTCGTCATGACCGATATTCAACTTGGGCGAACCGATGGCTTTCAACTGCTCGACCGGCTGCGGAACAGCGACAGGAAGGACCTGCAGTCGTTGCCGGTCGTAGCGATATCGGCCGACGAAGAGCATGACAACGCATATTTCAAAGCGCGCGGTTTTGCCGATTTCCTTAGAAAACCGTTTACCGTCGCGCAGTTCCTCTTGATGCTCCACCGGACAGCGCCGCCCGTCGTCCGCTACAATACCGCCGGCCTCACGACCATGATGAACGGCGACACGGAAGCGGTACGAGAGATTATGGAAACATTTATCACCTCGTCGCGCGACCATTGCGCACGACTGCAAACCGCATTAACTACCGACGACTTCCCCGCCATCAAACAGACGGCGCACACGATACTCCCCATGGCCGAGCAATTGGAGATGACAGAACTCGTCGCCCTCCTGTCCTTCCTTCGCGCCTGCCCCGTTACCCCCCGTACCCGCGAACTGTTTATTGACAAAACAAAGACCGTATGCCATTGGCTATCGAATATTAGGTAACAGCGCGCGCGGAGCATACGGATAACTTCTCAAATAAGCAAGTCCCGCCGGTTTCAAATAAGCAAAACTTATTCACAA
>JAIRKX010000091.1 GCA_031259805.1 Prevotellaceae bacterium
ATTGTCGTTCGACAAATCAATGATGTCTTCCTTTGTCATATTTTTTTGTGTTAGACGGTTAGACGTTTTTCTTTTTATAAAAACAAAGAACATAGACTTTGCGACCATCAACCACAGGCGTCTATGGTCTCGCGGTCTATGTTCGATGTTTTACCGCCACCCTACGGCTTATTGGTTAATTCGTGACACAATATGCCCATGTTGGTGAACAGCGTATAGAGGCGGATTCTCTTTTCGCCTGTTGGCAGTGTTTCTTCCAGCCCATTGGTTATGGACGAAGTAGCATTAGTGTTTTGCAGAGCCCCATGGGGGAGTTCAATTACCTTCACTACCTTATTGGTTCTGGTATCCAGAATAGCTATGTAATAAATACAGGTGCTTTCTTCAATTCCTACTTGTGCGGCGCTGACTGAAAGCACCGCAATATAGGTGACGCCGTTAAAATCGAACTTTTTGGCATGGTACACATAGGAACCCCATAGCGAACCGTATATTATCACTTCCTCCGGATTCTGGAAGCCTTCAATAATCACCCTGTCCTGCGAGGCATTGGGTTTATAGCTTACTTCGGAGGGTGGAATCGCGGTGATGCTTCCGAACGCAAATAAGTAATACGGGTAGACGTCGTTCAGCGTCATAGGTATCAACATCTGGTAATAACCTGATTCGCTCGGGTCGCGTCCCGTAACGGCCGTATAGGAAGCCGTGTTTACGGCGCCTCCGGTTACTTTCCATAGATACTGCTTTTTGTCGCCGACGCCGGCGCCTCCATTATCCTGGTTGTGCTGTACGATGTAGCCATTTCCGTTGATGTCGCCGGTTACCGTGAATTTCCTGCCGAACTGCTTCAGAGGGCCGCCGCCTGTCCAAGTACTGCTGTTCAATTCATAAACCAGCGTCGGCGGGCTTTCCAAAGAAGTGGTCCATTTGTACACAGGATGAAAATCCACCGTCCATGCGCCCAGCGATGTGCCGATCACATTGCCGGCGTCGTCGTTGGTTACGGAGAAGGGATAATTTGGTAAAGTCGTCTGGATACCATTGAATTTTCCCTCGGCTCCGGTTACGTTTAATCGTGCGCCGGTCGGCTCGCCGGTAGCGGCGTCTAAGATAATACCCGAACGGGATGCTACCAATTTTCCATTCAGGTAGGCCATCGTGTTTTCCGAATGGACGGCAAAGTTAAGCGCTTCCCAGTCGGTTTTTCTCCACACTTCGGTAACTTTGGCAAAGCCGGTGGCGAAGAATTCACTTACGGTCAGGCTTACGGTGTAATTCTGGGACGAGCCGTCCTCGGCCGTTACCTTGTAGGTTACATCTCGGGTGAAATTCTGCGGCTCTGTTACAGCCGGCTCGATGTTTACCCCCTTGTACTTAATGTCGGGCACTACACTTTCCAGACTCGACTGATCGAAGTCGGGCGCTACCGTAAGGGTAATGGAGTGCGCCGTGGGGTCTACCACCCCTGTCAACTCTAATGAAGGAATACTGAATTCAGTAATTTCCTTTTCCGTCCTTTTGGGCGTTTCTACCGGCTCGTCTTCACTGCAAGACGCCATCGGCACAATTAACACAAGTATCAAAAGATACTTCACTAGAACAAGTTTTGTTTTTTTCATTTTTTTAAACATTTTAATTAAACATTCATAGAACTTATTTTTTATTGGTTTTGTAATGCTTGATGCGCTACGACAAAGGCGCAGAAGTCGTGGAACAGCGCGACGTCCTGTTCGTCGGTCGCGCAATACAGGCGATACAGGGCGTCGGTTCCCTGATAATACGCCACCCGCTTGGTCGGCAAAATATTGTTTGCCGTGAACGCCTGCATATAATCGCGCAACCGGTAGCCCCTGTTTCCGCCGTTTACCAGCGCTCGCTCGTCGAACTCCAGTTCCACGTCCATGTCGTACTGCCGGGCTACGGTGCAGGCGTCCGTCAGGCGCGAGTAGGGAGTGGTTTCGTTGAAGAAATAATTGGGTTGCAGGTAGGCATAATTAAATTTCAGGGATTTCCATTCGTAATAGTCCGGGGCGTCCTTCCAGTAAGGTATCCAGTTGAAACTGTATTTCCGGCGGTTCAGGTAGGCCGCTACGCCCGGGAGGATGCTCTCCGTATGCAGCGACTCTTCGGCCAGCCAGTAAAAACCGGCCAGTTCGAGATGCCGGAAGGCGCCTTCGTCGAACTGTTTCCTTACGTAGTCGATGTACCATTTGCAGGCCGTAATGCGGTCGCTGTCTTTCGTAAAATCGAGGGCGATACCGTCTACCTCGCCCCAGTAACCGGCGGGCAGGGCGGGATAGTTGGAGTTGGGGCCTGCCGTAATCGGCTCGGGAAGCATAATCACCACTTTTCTCTTTTTGCCTGTTTGCAATCGCAGCTCGGCTTCGGCGATGCACTGCTCCAGCGCCGCGATAGCCATACCGGGCTGGAAGTAATAATCGACCAGCGCCTGCCACTCTGCTTTTCCGGCAGGCTCGCCGTAGTAGCCTGTGGCAAAAATACGCGGCGCGCCCGCCCGTCCGGTGGTCATTTCAAGAAACAGGAAACCGTCGAACAAATTTTGCTCATGACCGGTCGCGTCCGTATAGCTCACATAAGGGATAAACCGGGCTTTGTTCCATGTTACCTCCCGGTGTTCGCCGCCGCCGTAGATTAATACCATATCCGTTACAGGCAACAGGTTTTTCCTGTCGACTTCCCAGGGATAGGTTATGTCGTCGTCGCCATTATCGGGCAGCGGCGTTTGTCCCGACGAGCAGGCTATAAAGCCCGTCAGGGCAAGCATAAATACTATATATTTTACATCCATACCGTTTGTATTCCCTGGTTTTGTATTATTTTCTGAAAGTCGTCCAGCAGTGCAGGGGTTTGGCGGACGGCTCGGGGCGCTATCTTTTTTTGGCAGGCATAAGCGGCCAGCATCCCCGCCGCTTCGCCGATGTTCCACTCGACGGGATGCAAGCGGAAGCAGCCATTAGTAAGGTGTGTTGTGCCGATATTTTTATTGGCGGGCAACAGGTTTTCCATGCGTTTGGGCAGTAATGCGCCCATCGGTATTTGGAAGCGCAAAGCATCGAAATCGAGGTAATTGTTGCCTTGCGTACTGGGGTGCAAGTCGAGCGGGTAATAGCCCACGCCCACGCTGTCATAAAAATTCGGCGCGGCGTCCTGCCCCGATACCAGCAAGCGGTTTTCTTTCCCGATGTGTTCCTCGAGCACGGTAAACTCGGCTTTGATTCTGCGCGATTCCCGCACATAGGGGTATTTGGCCATCCCGTCGGCTGTTCCTGTGGCGCTGCTGAGCAGCATCAATCCCGGCCATCCGTATCCACCGCCGGGACGGGGCGCTTCTGTCTGCAACCAGTACAGGAGCGAACGGTTGAGTTGTTTCGCCCGCGCCACATGTTGCGCAAACTCTTCTTCCGTGCCGTCGAGATTGCCCAGCATATAATCGTTCTGCGGCCAGTTGACAATCGTGATGTCGCCGTTATACGTGCCGGCGGTAAAATTATTCTTGTCGATGATACGGCGGTATGTCCACCAGTTGAGATTGGCGGTAGCGCCGCCGTCGGGATGGAAGTCCATCTCCCGACGCGCCAGCGTGCGGGGATTGCAGTAAGCCAAATCGAGAAGGTTCCCTGACCATGGCGGCGTCAGGGGCGGGATAAAGTTGCGCCAGAAATCGTATTCTTCCGGTTTTTGGATCGTATGCACGCCTTTGTTGTCATACGTTAATGCGAAGCACACCGTAAAAGCCTGCTGATTGAGCGGGTTGGCTACGGCGGCCGCGTGCATTTCCTGCGTCTCGGATTGCGATTCCGTGCCGGTAACGTATTCCGTGCCGGTTATCGGCAGAAGGTCTCCCAGCTCGGTGGCGTCTATAAAATAGGAGGCTACAAGGACGCTTTCCTGCTTCGAGCGGACATGTTTTACTTTCAGCGCCCGCACCTTGTCGCCCTCAACCTCGGCGGCGACGGCCTTATGTTCCAACAGAAGCGTCAATTGTCCCGAAACGATGTAGGGATTCAGCATTTCCCTGAGTACGGCCTGCGCCGCCTTCGGCTCGCTACACAGCCGCGAGACCCATCCGTTGCCCGGGTTCAGGTACTGCTGTGCGGCGGCGGCGGCAGTCAAAGGGTAATGGCTACGGTAGTATTGGCGGATATTGTTTCGCAAAGTACGATACAATTGCGTCGCACCCTGCGTTTCAATCCACTGATGCTCGTCGGGCGGCACGCATTGTTGGGTCAGTTGGCCGCCGACCCAGTCGGTTTCTTCCGTCATAACGACCGACAACCCGTTGCGCAATGCCGCCAGCGCTGCCGCGCTGCCGCCCAGTCCGGCGCCGGCAATCACGATGTCGGCCGACCGTTCCGTTTCTTCGGCAGGCGTACCTAACAGGTTCCTGCGGCAGGAGATAATCAGCGGCGAGAATACCGCGCCTACTCCGCCGGCCATGCCTAATGCTATGAAGTCTCTTCGTTTCATTTTATTCTTTGTTTATTTATATCTTCCCGTATCCCACCATACGCGGACATGCTGGCCGTCGCCTTTGCCTCCGTTGAGGGTTGGCGAGGCGGCGTTCGCTCCGTTCAGTTCATGTTCTATATTCACATAGCGGAGTTTTTTAATAAATTCTCCGTCGGTCGCGTTAATTGTCGGGTCTTCGCTACGCGCCACCGGCGTCAATGCCGGGTAGCCCGTACGCCGCACTTCCGCCCAACCTTCCGTGCCGTTAGGGAACAAAGCGATCCACTTCTGGCCGGCTATTTTTTCCAATTTAGCTTCAAAGTCGGCCCCCTCATTCCATTTAACACTGCCGGTCGTAATGTACGTTTCGTCGTTGGCGGTAGAATACAGGGACGGATTGACATTCCATCGCGCTTCAGCGAATGATGCGCGAATACCGTTTTCGTAATGGCTTTGTGCATTGCCTGCGCCCGCCCATCCCCGAATGCCGGCCTCGGCTTTCAAGAAGCACACTTCGGAGTAGCACATAGCATAAAGAGGATGTTCCGCCGTAAATACCACCGGCTTTATATGGGTGGTATTCCATTCGGGCGTCCACAACAATCCCCATGTAGCGGAGGCCGTGGTCGGCGAAGGCAGCCGGTCGCTCGGCAAGCCGTTGCGCACCCCTCTGAAGTCGGGCGCACCGGCGGCCACCGACGCCTCCGTAACCCCCCAATAACACTCCATGCGGGGGTCGGGCACTGTGCTCCATGTTTTATAGGCATTTTCGAGCGTGGCGCTCATTCGGAACTCGTCCCAGCCGGAGATGACGAACAGTGGGTGCCCGTTATCTTCAATGCTCGTAACGATGCAGGCGTTATCGCCGGTGTGCGCCATCATCGGACAGGAAAGCGCCGCTTCGCCTTCTTCCTGCGCTTTGGCGGGGTCTATGAACGCGATGCGCAACGCATACCGCAGGCGCAGCGAATTGCCGAAACGAATCCACGCATCCGTGTCACCGTTGTAGTAAAAATCCGACGCGCCATATTTTAACTGTACATGGTCAAAGCCTGCCGAAAGCGCTTCGGTAGCTTCCCGCAGCTCTTTCAGAATAGCATAATAGATGTCCTTCTGCGTGTCGTACTCGCATTTATCCAACCCGCGGGAGGCTTCGCTGTACGGCACATCACCAAATAAATCGGTCGTCCGCGCCGCGCCAATTGTAGCCACAATGCGGGCAATGTGGTACATCTCTTCATACTCGGGATGCGTTTCCACCATCCGCCGAATATCTAAAAATTCTTTGAGCACGTAGGTGTAATATGGCGACCAATAGCCGACCGTTACCCATTCGCTGTTGTATTCATACCGATCCGAATTAAAATAGGGAGCAGTATTGGCGATCCATTGGCAGTATTGGTTAGCAAAAAGATTTTCGCCCCGCTGGTATTCATGCGCATTGGCATTGATGACTTCATATTGCATTTTGGGCAGCAGCAATTGCGGGGTGATTTCATTAATGGCATTGGGGTTGCGGTTCATTTCGTCGAACGACGTCGTACAGCCGGCACACATATATGTTACTGCTACGATGATTCCTATTGATTGTTTCATGGCGTTCGATGGTTAGAAGGTAAGACTTATATTAAAACCGAATGTCCGCACAGGTGGCAAGGCACTCAGTTCAAACGCCTGTGCCCAGTCTGCCCGGATGGAAGCGCCTTCTGCGACGCCGGGCGTATGTTTTAAGAAATAGAACAAATCGCGTCCCACAAGCGATACCTTTGCCTGCCGGATAAACTTCCATTTATTCAAGTATTGCGCGGGGATGGTATACCCCAGCGACAGTTCACGGAGTTGGATAAAAGAGCCGTCGTAGAGGAACGCCTCTCCCACGCCATACGCGCCGCCCACCGACTGCCAGTATTGTTGGGCGGTAATGGTTTTGGTATTCGGCTGTCCGGCGGACGTAACGCCCTCCACGACCATGCCGTCCCGTCCGGCGACCGTCCGCGCGCCCGTTCCCGCTTCCGAGGCCAACGCGTCAGTAACCGACAGGACGTCTCCTCCCTGCCGGACGTCAATCAATACATTTAATACAAAATTTTTGTATTGTAACCGGCTCATCAGGGAGCCTGTCCAGTCGGGCGATATATTACCGATTGTTTCAAATTCATTGGATTTCTGCGGCAACCCGTCATCGTCGACCTGCATGCGCCCCGCCTCATCCCGCAGGAAAACCTTGCTGCGAATATCCCCATACCGGCCGCCTTCCAGCACCACTACTTCGCCGATGCGCAGGCTGCCTAAGGTGAGTTTCTGAATACCGGGGGTTAAGGCCACGCATTCGCTTCGGTTCGTTCCCCAATTAAGATTTACCTCCCATTGCCATGCGTTGCTTTTCACAAGGGTTGTGTTTAACATCAATTCAAATCCCGAACTTTGCATCCGTCCGGCATTAATGTATTTCTGCTCGTACCCGCTCGACGGAGGAATAGGCAAAGACAGTATCTGGTTAATCGTATTGGAACGGTAATAGGTGAAATCTACGCCGATTCTGTTGTGAAGCAAGCGCAGGTCAAGACCAAATTCCAGCGAAGTGGTACGTTCGGGTTTCAAATCGTCGAACGGTTTTGTCAATCCCACATCGCCCCACATGTGGACGCCGTTTACCTTGGGCGGGAGACTGTAAACCTGCATTAACCTGTACGGGTCGGTATCATTCCCCACTTGCGCCCACGAAGCGCGTACTTTCAAAAAGGAGATCTGTTTGGGAAGACTTACCATATCCGAAATGATGCCGCTGAAATTGACCGAAGAATAGAAATAGGAACGATTGCGCGCCGGCAAGGTGGACGACCAGTCATTCCGCGCGGTAATATCCAAGTAGGCATAATTATCGTAGGCCAGTTGGACATTCCCCAATACGGACTGTATTTCCTTTTCGGTGGTGTAATCGCTGGCCGTAACGAGCGAGCCGTTCGACAAACGGTGAAATCCATACAGTACCAAATAGCCTGATCCAGCCTCCAGCCCGTCGGTTTTAAGATTCATAACTGCGCCGCCGGCATTGGCCATGATAGCTAATTTACCAAAGGTTTTATTGAAATTCAACAGAAGGTCGGAATTGCTTTCGCTGATGGTCGTATAGGATTTTCCATACACGGCATTTGTGCCGTTTGTTCCCCGCAGTCCCCAAAAGTGATGGTTAGTCATAATGCGATCCAGACCGGTACGCGCCGTCACGCCCAACCACTCCGCAATCTTGAAATTGACGGAGATGACGCCGAACAGCCGGTCGCGGGCATTTACCGTTTCGCGTTCATCGGTAATATAGTTGTAGGGGTTCATGTATTCACTACTCGGGCCGCTCCAATTCATCGGGATATGCTCTACGGTCATGTTATGCAGTAAATCTTCCGTCCGGATATTGGCCGGCATTTTGGTAAACATCTGCATCATGCCGTACTCGCCCGTAATCACGGGGTTTTCCTGCGTTTGCTTGCTGTAAGTCGCTTTGGCGTTTACCGTCAGGCGGCCATATTTCAGGTTGCTGTTTATATCTATATATTGCCGACGCAGGGCGTTGTTCTTCGTGATACCTTGATAGCGCGAATCGGTGAAGGACAACCGTGTGGCGAGGTGTTTTCCTCCTCCTTCAATGGCCACCGAATTACTGCTATTGAATCCCGTTCTGAAAAAGTCTTTCAGACGATCTTTCTGCGCGGTCATGGGGTATTCCGCGGCATTTTCATTATAAAACCATTCCCGCCAGTTTTGAATCTTTTGTCCCGTCATAAGAGGCCCCCATCCTTCTTTTGCGCTAATATCAAAATCGCCGCGATTGCCTTGCCCGTAGAGCCATTGGAAATCATACCCGCTATATAATTGAGACCAGCTGAAATGGCCATTGTAGGTGATGCGGAGCGGCAACTCTTGTCCGGCGCTTTTTGTGGTAACGACAATCACGCCGTTTTGCGCTCTTGAACCATACAAAGCGGAGGCATTCGGTCCTTTCAATACCGAAATGGAGGCAATATCGTCGGGGTTAATTTCGGAAGACGCGCCGGCGGCATCCGAACCGCTCCAGCCGTCAAAAGATGCACCGGAAGCATCGTCCCGGATGGGAATGCCGTCGACGACCCATAGCGGCTGGTTCTGTCCGGTGAGCGAATTTAACCCGCGCAGGACAATGCGCGTAGAACCGCCCACGCCGGTAGCCGATTGGGTGATTTGCACGCCCGCCAGTTTACCCTGTAGCATATTGGCCACGCTCTCGGTTTTGGTTTCCGTAAAATCGGTGGCTTTCACCTCTTGCACGGCGTATCCGAGCGCCTTCTTCTCGCGTTTCATGCCCAACGCGGTTACGACCACTTCTTCCAACTTCCTCACATCCTCTTCCAACACCACATGCAAGTCCGGTCGGTCGCCGACAGGTATTTCCTGTAGCCGATACCCCAATAAAGATACCACCACCGTTGCCTCGGGCATTGCCTGTATGGTAAACCGACCGAGTGCATCCGTCAGGACAGCCGTCATACTTCCTTTAATCACAACACTCGCGCCCTCCACCGCATTGCCACCCACGTCAACCACCGTACCGGTGATCGTCCTGTTTGCTTGTTGCGCATACACAGGCATTACGAAAAGTATCAAGATCAGGAGTATTCCGACTGCCGGAACACTCCCTGCCGTCAGCATTAGTTTCTTTATAGCGTTTTTTCGGATCATTGTTGGATTACTTATTTGCTTCTTTTCGTCAAAATTTACGTATCATCGATGGGAAGGCAGGTATCACTCGTTCGTGCAATTTTTCATTGTTTTCCAGCACTGGTATAGCCCGCGGGGTATATGGAAGCAACCTTTCCATTTACCGCCTTTCAGGGGCAGCAGCACTTCGCCGCGGCGGTTGAGGTAGCCGTACCATTCCGGGTAGGCCGTGTCTTTGAAGTGCGACCATGTATAGTCGTGCAGCCGCTCGAACCAACGCAGGCTGGCCTCAGAACCGGTCAGCGTATACCCTTTCAGCAGCGATATTAAGGTCTCAATGTGCACCCACCACAGTTTCTGATCCCACTCCAACTGTTGCGGCGGATAACCTAACCGGTCTTTGTAGTAGAAAATGCCGTCGTACTCCGTATCCCAACCGTACTCCAGCATGGTGAGCGTAATCTGAACCGCCTTTTCTATCAATTCGGGGCGGTTTAGCCGTTTGCCCAAGTCCATGATGAACCACATGGCTTCAATCGCATGTCCGGGATTGACCAGACGACCTTCGAACGTATCGGACAACGCGCCGTCGACGGTTACGTTCTCGACAATAATCCCGCCCAACTCCGGCCGGTAAAACACCTCCAGCACCTCGTGAATACATTCGTCCATCAGCGACCGCAAAACCTGCTCGTCCAATAGATGCTCGATTTCCAGCGCCAGATTGCATAAAATCATCGGCAGCGCAAAGTTTTTCAGCGGACGGGTACCCGGATATGCCTTATCCCATTTCCCTTTCGGATTATCCTTCTTGGAAAGGACATTATTAAATGTCCTGAGCGCAATCGTGGCGTACTCGTCGCTGCCCGTCGCGCGGCTCAGTTGACCGAACGCCATCGTGGCAAAGGTGTACGAAAATATATTGTAGGGCTCAATCAGCGGGCGCCCTTGCCGGTCTAACGAGAAATACCAGTTATAATTTCCGTCGTGCCCGTACTTCTTCAAAAACTCGCCGCCGACCAAGGCGCAATCCAACCATTCCGGGCGTTGCGCCATATTATTATAGAGCATCGAAAACAACCACACCTGACGCCCTTGCATCCAAATGAACTTATCCGTATCATACACCGACCCGTCTCTGTTGAGGCAACTGAAGTAGCCGCCGAATTCGGCGTCAATAGAGTGTCGCAACCAGAACGGCAGTACGCCGTTTAGTAATTCGTCCTTGTATACATCCGCTAATTTGCTTAAATCCATAGTTA
>JAIRKX010000104.1 GCA_031259805.1 Prevotellaceae bacterium
CGGGATGCCGCCCACGCAGACGGTCTCGCCGGTGGTTAAGATACTGCCGGTAACGATGGGTGGGTTAATCACAAAGCCCGGGCAGCCGGTCGAGTCGGTGATGGAGGTGATACACACGCCGGCGCCGAAGGTGTGCGAAGGCTCAATGATAGCGCCGTTTATAATAAAGGGGGGCGTGCCTTTCAGGGCGTATCCGCCGCCGGATTGCAAGGTCGCGTTGGGTGGCCAGTCGGAGGCGTAGACGCAGGCGTTGAATGGGGTGTTGAGGGGAGCGGCCAGCGTTACGGTAACGGTGGCGTTGAACGAGTGATAACCATTCCCATTCAGGAAGAACCCGCGACCGGTAAGGGAGGATTGAATGACCTCCCCGTCGCCGGCGGTAACGGTGGCGGCAGTGATGGCGGCCGATGTCCATGCTCCCACCGACCCGTCGGGGTTTACCGTACGGTAGTCGGCGAAGAGCCAGATGGTGTCGCGGTGGTTAGGCGTCGACGAGGGCCGGGTCGTCCAGCTGACCTCAAAGGTCAGCGTCGGCATGGCGCCTGTGGTCTGGCGAAGGTTCGAAATCTGTACCACGCTTTGCCCCCAAATCGGGAACATCGAAGCAAGTGATAACAAAGATAGTAGTAGTGTTTTTCTCATTTTCTTAGTAAGGTTGTTTTATGTAATGTATGATAATATATTTATTTACAGAATAAAGACAGTGATAAGTACTTCCGGTAAGTAACATTATCAGAAGTGGTCTTAAAATATAAACAAATAGAAATGCTTACAAAGACAATGACAGCAAAAGGCGAAAATAGGCGATTACAGGGGGTACAAGACGGCAATCCTCAACAAAATGAGGATAATATCGCTTGCCAAGATTATTTTGGACGGGATTTTGGGGATACTTATAAGATACTCTTAGAGGACTTTAAGTTTACTTCCGATAATGTTACTTACCGGAAGTAGAATGCAAAGGTAAATAATTAAATTTAAGTACCAAAACAGAAAAAGGCAAAAATTATATATTTTGACCTGTAATTTTTTTTGGTTCGTTGATTGGTAAGGGATGTGAAGGATGTATGAAGGATGAAGTGTAAGGCGCAAGTCACAAAATGGCGCAGGCAATAGCGTACAGCGTAATTTATAAGAAGACAAAAACGAAACACGGACAGGGATTTATCCCCAACCGCGTTTGTACCAATTGAGTATTGCCTCCGCAGATATCCTGCACCTTGTAACCCTTTACCTTGTAGCCGCTGAAGGCGCTTTCGCCCACACTCCCGTAATTTTCCCTGTTACCAGCTTATGGTAGTCCTTCGCTTCCTCGTAGCCGCCGACGATAAAGGCCTTGTCGTCGGCGCGGAAAAAATCATCGGGATGGACGGTGGTAAGTTGTATCAGCTCGCACTCAATAATCAAGGAGGCTTCCCGGTAGGCGATGTTCCCTGCGGGCGTAGTGAGGACGGTAAGCTGATGCGTTTTCATTTTGTCGCTGTTACGCCCCGAAATCAGCCCGAAGTGCATGACCTGTTCGCGGTATTGCTCGTCGAAGAAAGCCAGCGTGTAGGTTTTCGTTCGGCGGATGTACTCCAGCGTGTAGCGGTTTGCGCGCAGCAGGCACGTGGTCGTCGGTTCGTTGAAGAAAATCCCCCAACTGCCCCAACTGGCCGTCATGGTGTTATAATCGGCGTCGACGCCGGCGGTGATTAAGAAGGCATCACCAATTCGCCGGAAGGGACTCTCCGTGATGTCGGACGGCGCGATAGCTACAAAGCCATCGAGTTGAGACAGAGCGGTTTCCGGCATTTCCGGCGCAGAGGAGTTATTACAGGCAACCACTATCGTAGCACCGATAAAAGAAAGAAGTGTTTTTTTCATACAAATCGTTTTTTAATGTTTTTTTACTGCAAAGATAGAATTTTTATGTTTCACGCTTTATGAGATGCCGGGGCGATTCGGCGACAACCCGCCTCATTCGTACAATTCGTTAAAAATTCATCGTAATTCGTTAAAAATTCGTATAAAATTTTGTATAATCTAAAATTTCGTATTATCTTTGCAGCGTTTCATCCGGTTTTTATCCAAAGGTATAAGCATGGACAGGGGGACAGGGTGTCCCCTTCTTTATTAATAGGAAATGATAGAAAAAAAAGACATACAACCAATTATTGACAACTACACGACCGGCGAAGAGTTGTTTTTAGTGTCACTAAAAATAAGCGCCGACAATGTGGTGGAGGTGGTGATTGACGGGCCTCAGGGCGTGAATTTAGGCCAGTGTGTCGCGTTGAGCAATCGCATCAATGCTGCATTCGATCGCGATGTCGACGACTTTGAACTGACGGTCTCTTCGGCAGGACTTGACCAGCCGTTATGCATCCTCCCGCAATACCTGAAATATATTGGGCAGGAGGTGGAAATCACGCTGAACACTGGGAGGAAATTACCTGTCACACTCCTCGATGCCACGCCGGACACCATCACGGTTGAATATATACAACTACGGAAAATAGAAGGTACAAAACGGAAACAAACGGTACACGTGACCGAAACATATATGTTAACAGAAATAAAAACAACAAAACCAATCATAAGATGGAAGGACTAAATCTGATTTTTTCGGAATTTAAGGAACTGAAAAATATTGACCGTCCCACGCTGATGAGCGTACTGGAAGATATATTCCGAAGCCTGCTGACCAGAATGTACGGCAATGCCGATAATTTCGACATCATTGTCAATATCGACAAAGGCGATTTTGAAATTTGGCGCAACCGGACGGTTGTCGAGGAAGTAACCGATTCCAATACCCAAATCTCGTTAGACGATGCCAAAAAAATTGACGACACCTACGAACTAGACGAAGAGGTAATGGAAGAAGTCAAATTGGAAAGCTTTGGCCGTCGCGGTATCCTGGCTTTACGCCAAAATCTCGCCGGGCGTATTACGGATATCGAAAAGGCGAATTTGTACAATAAATATCGCGAGCGCGTCGGTGAAATTGTCGTCGGCGAAGTCTACCAAGTCTGGAAAAAAGAACTCATGGTACTCGACGATGACGGCAACGAACTGCTACTTCCCAAATCCGAACAAATCCCGTCGGACTTTTTCCGCAAAGGCGACACGATTCGTGCGGTAGTGGCCAAAGTCGAAATGCGCAGCAACACGCCGGTAATTATCCTGTCGCGGACGTCAAGCATCTTCCTCGAACGCTTGTTTGAACAGGAAGTGCCCGAAATCTTCGACGGGCTGATTATCATCAAAAAAATTGTGCGCATCCCCGGCGAACGAGCTAAAGTCGCCGTCGAATCTTACGATGACCGCATTGACCCCGTGGGGGCATGCGTAGGGGTAAAAGGCTCACGTATACATGGGATTGTACGCGAATTGCGCAACGAAAATATTGATATTATCAACTGGACAGCCAACCTGCAACTGCTGGTACAACGCACCCTGAGTCCCGCCAAAATCTCGTCGATCAAAGTCCACGACGACGGTAAACGCATTGGCGTATACCTGAAGCCCGAAGAGGTGTCGATGGCCATCGGGAAAGGCGGGCTGAACATTAAGCTGGCCAGCCAATTGGTTGGTTACGAATTGGATGTATACCGTGAGACGGAAGAGGAAGAAGAAGATGTACGTCTCGACGAATTTAACGACGAAATCGAACAATGGGTGATTGACGCCCTCAAAAATATCGGCTGCGACACGGCTAAAAGCGTGCTGGCGATTCCGATTCCCGAACTGGTGCAACGCGCCGATTTGGAAGAAGAAACCGTCAACGAAATAGTGCAGATATTGAAAAAGGAATTTGAAGAAGATGCGGAACTCCCGAAAAAGGAATCCCCCAAAAAAGAAACCCCGAAAAAGCCGGCAGAAAAAGGCAAATAACGGGCTGCCGGTATCGCCGGCGACGGCCGTTATTGTCGTTCGCAAGGAGAAAAATACAAATTCTTTTTAGCAGCAATATAAAAACGAACGGAGAAATATGGCAGAAACAATTAGAATAAGTAAAGTAGTTAAGGAACTTAACATCGGTATTACCACCTTAACGGATTACCTCAAAAAGAAAGGGTTCGAGGTGGAGGTTTCGCCCAACAGCAAAATCTCCGGAGATGCGTATGCGCTGGCAAAAAAAGAATTTGGAAAAGAAATCAGCATTAAGGAAGAGTCGAAAAAAGTAGTGCTGAAGCTCAAAGAAATGGAAACCATTTCTATCGAAAATGTAAAGGAAAAACAAGCTCAGGAAGCGGAAGAAGAAGAAATATTAATTAAAACAACACAGGTCGAACCGCCGCCGCAAATCAGAATGAAGGCAGTGGATAAAATAGATGCGGAAGCGAAATTGAAGCCCCCCCAACCTGCCGAACCCAAACCCCAACCTGTCGAACCTAAACCTGCCGAACCCAAACCTGTCGCGACTGAACCGGTCGCGCTAACACCCGAAACGCCAAAACCCAAAACAGTAACACCGCAACCCGAAACAGTAACGCCACAACCCGAAACAGTAACGCCACAACCTGAAGACATCAAGCCGGTCGAATCGGTAGTCACGTCCCCACAAGAACCGGAAACAACCCCGGAGAGCCGGCCGGAGATGCTGCCCGCCGAAGAACCAGTTGTTACGACACCGACGGACGAACTTATCAAAGTAAAGATTACAGGAAAAATAGACCTGAGCGAAATCAATACCCGGACACGTCCCGAAAAAAAAACATGGAAGGAACGCAAAGCTAAAGCCAAAGCACGGAAGGCCGAAGCCGCTCGACTGGCAGCCCTCTCGAAGCCGCCCGAAGCACCCGAAGCACCCATAACACCCATAACGCCGAAACCTGTAACGCCCGAAACGCCCACGACAGAAACGCCTACGACAGAATCTGCCACGCCGCCCGTCGCCAAACCGGTGGTCGAGCATATCGAAACACAAGTCGAAAAACTGACAGGGCCTAAAATCATCAACGACGGGCAAAAAATTGACTTATCGGTATTCGAACCGAAGAAAAAGGAATCGGCCAGCGAACGCCGCAAAAAACGTGAGCGGATAAAGAAAGGAAAAGTAGATGTAACACGCATCAGCAAAACCGAAAAGGTCAAAGATAGCCGCACGAAAAAAGTCACGAAGGAGAAATTTAAACCCATCCGGCAGGAAGTGGACGACGACGCCGTACAACGCCAGATAAAAGAAACCTACGCCCGCATGACCGAAGGCAAAGGTAAGACAAAAAGCTCGAAATATCGCCGCGACAAGCGCGAGGAAGTCAGCCGTCGCCAAACCGAAGAACAGGAACGCCTCGAAATGCAAAGCACGGTACTGAAGCTAACCGAATTTGTTACCGCCAGCGAACTGGCCAACATGATGAACGTGCCGGTAGTGAAAGTCATCGAAGCCTGCATGAACCTCGGTCTGATGGTATCCATCAACCAGCGGCTCGACGCTGAAGCGCTGGTAGTCGTCGCCGAAGAATTTGGTTTTACCATTGAATTTGTATCGGCTGACTTGCAGGACACCGTGAAAGCCGAAGAAGACCGTCCGGAAGACCTCCTCCCGCGCCCCCCGATTGTAACGGTCATGGGACATGTAGACCACGGTAAAACCTCTCTACTCGACTACATCCGCAAAAGCAACGTCATTGCGGGAGAAGCCGGCGGCATTACGCAGCATATCGGCGCTTACAACGTCGAATTGCAGGACGGGCAGCATATCACCTTCCTCGACACTCCCGGACACGAAGCATTTACGGCCATGCGCGCACGCGGTGCGAAAGTAACCGACATGGTCATCATCATCATTGCCGCCGACGACGCGGTGATGCCGCAAACTGTCGAAGCCATCAACCATGCGGTGGCCGCCAATGTACCGATGATTTTTGCCATCAACAAAATCGACCGCCCCGGCGCTAACCCCGAAAAAATCAAAGAACAGTTGGCCAATATGAACTACCTGGTCGAAGACTGGGGCGGAAAATACCAATGTCAGGAAATCGCAGCCAAACAAGGACTGAATGTCGACAAACTGCTCGAGAAAGTATTACTCGAAGCCGACATGCTCGAACTGAAAGCCAACCCCAACAAACACGCCACCGGAACGGTCATCGAATCGACGCTCGACAAAGGGCGCGGCTATGTCGCCACGATTCTGGTGCATGGCGGCACATTACGTGCCGGCGACTTACTCCTCAGCGGCACTTACTACGGACGTGTCCGGGCGATGACCAACGAACGCGGACAAAAAGTCGTAGCCGCCGGACCATCGACGCCGGTAACGGTACTGGGATTAAACGGGGCGCCCACTGCCGGCGAAATATTCAACGTGATGACCGATGAAAAGGAAACCAAAGAAATCGCCAACCGGCGCGAACAACTGCTGCGTATGCAGGGACTGAAATCGAAAAAACACATTACCCTCGAAGAAATCGGACGGCGTATCGCCATCGGCAATTTTAAGGAATTGAACATTATCGTCAAGGGCGACGTCGACGGATCTATAGAAGCCCTTTCCGACTCGCTGATAAAACTATCGACCGAAGAAGTGTTAGTCAACGTCATTCACAAGGCCGTAGGCGCGATATCGGAATCGGATGTATTGCTGGCGGCGGCGTCCAACGCCATTATCATCGGCTTTCAAGTACGCCCGTCGGCCAGTGCGCGTAAGCTGGCCGAAAACGAAGAAATCGAAATCCGCCTCTACTCCGTCATCTACGACGCCATCAACGAAGTGAAGGACGGCATCGAAGGCATGTTAGCGCCCGAACAAAAAGAAGAAGTAACCGCCACGGTCGAGGTACGCGAAATCTTTAAAATATCCCGCGTAGGCACGGTTGCCGGCTGCATGGTCAAAGACGGCAAAATTACGCGCCATTCCAAAATCCGCATCATCCGCGACGGCATTGTCGTCTATAGCGGCTTACTCGGCTCGCTGAAACGCTTTAAAGAAGACGTCAAAGACGTATCTTCCGGCTACGACTGCGGCCTAAACATCGAAAACTTTAACGACATCAAACAAGGCGACATTATCGAAGCCTACGAAATCGTAGAGATAAAACGTAAATTGTAAAATGTAATGCGCCCCCCCGCAAGGCAAACCACGAAGTGGTAAAGGCAACAGCATGATGCGTAATGCGCATTGTGTTCCTCGGCGGAATATACATATCAATAAAAAACCGGCATTCCCTTCTTCCTCTGTCCCCCCGTGGGGACGAACTGTGGGCTGCATCTTTGCGTCTTACGCATCCTTCACGTGTAATAATTTTGCCAGGAACTGCCCTGTGTAACTTTCCGGGCAACGGGCGACGTTTTCGGGCGTGCCGCTGGCGACAATAGCGCCGCCGCCTGTGCCGCCGTCGGGCCCAATATCAATGATATAGTCGGCGGTTTTGATGACGTCGAGGTTGTGCTCGATGACTAATACCGTATTGCCATGGTCGACCAGCCGGTTGAGTACGTCGAGCAGGATACGGACATCCTCGAAATGCAGGCCTGTCGTCGGTTCGTCTAAGATATAAAAAGTGTTGCCTGTGTCGCGCTTAGCCAGTTCGGTGGCTAATTTCACGCGCTGGCTCTCGCCGCCGCTGAGGGTGGTCGAGGGCTGTCCCAATTTGATGTAACCTAAGCCGACCTGCTGCAGCGCCCTCAACTTTTGCGCAAGCGACGGCAGGTGGTCGAAAAACGCACTGGCTTGGTCGATATTCATATCGAGCACCTGCGCAATATTTTTCCCCTTGTATTGCACCTCGAGCGTTTCGCGGTTGTAGCGTTGCCCGTTACAGGTTTTGCAGGTTACATGGACGTCGGGCAGGAAATTCATTTCGATAACCTGTACGCCGCCGCCGCGACAGTCCTCGCACCGTCCGCCCCGGACATTAAACGAGAAACGTCCGGCCTGATAGCCGCGAATCTTCGCATCGGGCGTTTCCTTAAACAGTGTGCGGACGTCGGTAAACAGACCGGTAAAAGTGGCCGGGTTGCTGCGCGGTGTGCGGCCTATCGGCGACTGGTCAACCTCAATAACCTTATCAATATATTCCGTCCCCTCGATGCGCTCGTACGGCAGCGGGTCTTGCAGTGAGCGGTACAGACGCCGGCAGAGGATGGGATGCAGGGTTTCGTTGACTAACGTCGATTTTCCGCTGCCGCTCATGCCGGTTACGCAGATGAATGTCCCTAACGGGAATGTGGCCGTCACACCTCGAAGATTGTGTCCCGACGCACCCGTGAGGACTATTTTTTTTCTATTGCCCTTGCGCCGTTTTTTCGGCACGGGAATCTGCTTCTCGCCGCGCAAATACTGCAAGGTGAGGGACGTCTCCTTGTTTTTTGCAGGAACGGCCATACCCCTTTCGGGAATGGCCGTTCGGCGGGGGTGGTCGTCTGCCGGCAATGCAAGCTGCGCCGGTGGCGGCCCGGCGTACATGATAGCTCCTCCGTTCTCTCCGGCCAGCGGCCCCATGTCGATGAGGTAATCGGCCTGCCGTATCATTTCTTCGTCGTGCTCGACGACGATAACCGTATTTTGCTCGTCGCGCAGTTTTTTCAGTGAGCGAATCAGTTTGTCGTTATCGCGCTGGTGCAGGCCGATGCTCGGCTCGTCTAAGATGTAGAGCACATTGACCAGCCGCGACCCGATTTGCGTAGCCAGCCGGATACGCTGGCCCTCGCCACCGCTCAGACTGCGGGTGCTGCGGTCGAGCGACAGATAGCCCAGTCCCACTTCCTGCAAAAACGCCAGCCGTTCGCGAATTTCTTTCAGCAATTCTTTGGCTATCGCCTGCTGCCGCCGGTTCAGACGTTCGTCAAGTCCGGCAAACCATGCGCGTAGCGAAAGGATGTCCATCGCGGCAAGGTCGGCAATATTTTTTCCATCAATCTTAAAATACAACGCCTCCTCTTTCAACCGCGTGCCGTGGCAACGGGGACAGGGAGTATATTTTATAAACCGGTCGGAACGCACGGACGACGGGCTGTCCGTGTCGTCCGGCGCCGTATCGAGCAGGCTTATCACGCCGTCGAAATTCATCCCGTAGCCTGTCGGCGAATCCGGCGACGATGCTATGCGAAACAATTCATCAGAGCCGTAGAGGATGACCTGTAGCGCCTCGTCGGGAATATCGCAAATCGGGTCGGAAAGCAAAAAACCGTATTTACGTGCAATGGCTTCGAGTTGGCTGAAAAGGCGATTGCTGCGCTCTTTTCCCACAAGGGCAATTCCGCCTTTCCGGATGCTGAGCGCCGGATTGGGAATAATTTTTTTGATGTCAATCTCGGCCACCGTCCCCAGCCCGTTGCAATGCGGGCATGCGCCCTGCGGCGAATTAAACGAAAACGTGTGCGGCGCAGGCTCGGCGTAGGAAAGGCCGGTGGTAGGGCACATCAGCGAGCGACTGTAATAGTGCAGCGTGTCCTGCTCGCCGGACAGCACGGCCAGCTGTCCCCTCCCCTGCTGCATGGCGACTTTTACCGAATCGCGCAACCGTTTACCGGCCCCTTCTGAAGGCGATAGCTTATCAATGACGACTTCGATAAAATGCTGCTTGTAGCGGTCTACTTTTTGCTGCGGGCGCAGTTCGACGATAGCGCCGTCGACACGTACATGGAGGAATCCGCGTTTACGCAGTTGTTCGAAAAGTTCTTTGTAGTGCCCCCGCCGTCCCTTAACCAGCGGGGACAATAGGATACATTTTTTCCCGCCATACCGCTCGATGATCCGTTGTACAATTTGCTCGTCGGTATAACGCACCATCTCCTCGCCCGTTTCCCGCGAATAGGCAATAGCGGCGCGGGCGTACAGCAAGCGTAGAAAATCGTAAATTTCGGTCATCGTGCCGACCGTCGAACGCGGATTCCGGTTGGTTGTTTTCTGCTCAATGGCAATCACCGGACTCAGGCCTGCAATGCGATCTACGTCCGGACGTTCCATACTGCCCACGAACTGCCGTGCGTAGGCCGACAGTGTTTCCATATACCGCCGCTGTCCCTCGGCATAAATCGTATTAAACGCCAGCGACGACTTGCCGCTCCCGCTCAATCCGGTAATAACCGTCAACGCATAACGCGGAATGGCCGTATTCACATCTTTCAAATTGTGCTCGCGCGCGCCCTCCACAATAATAAATTCCTCCGGCGACAGCGTCTCCTCCTCCATCATTGGTATCTCTTTTTCGTTCCGATTATCTCCCATGTGCTTTACTATATCCTTCAAAAAATGAAGGTGCAAAGATACATATTTTTCGCGTGAAGCGCAGAACTAAGAGTTAAGAACTAAGAACTAAGAGTTATGAACTAAGAACAACTTTCAACTTTCAACTCTTAACTCTTAGTTCTTAGTTCTTAGTTCTTAGTTCTTAGTTTTAACCGACGGAATGAAAATAAAGAAGCGTGCCGTTAGGCACGGTATGTGGGTAGAAACGAGAAGTCCACCCCCGCCCTACGGGCACCCCCGCCAGCGGGGGACAGCCATGCGGCGGCAGCCCTTGTATAGCGCAGCCTGCGTAGCTCTCCCCCGCTGGCGGGGGTGCCGACAGGCGGGGGTGGATTTAACAATTAACAACGATGTCCGTAGGACATCCATATCAATAGAAAGGCAACCCCATCCCTTCGCCCGCATTCCCGTAGGGGGAACAATGAATTAACAATTAACAATTGACAATTAATAATTATTACCGCTCCTGTTTTTTTTAAACTATTTTTTG
>JAIRKX010000166.1 GCA_031259805.1 Prevotellaceae bacterium
CACCCCCGCACGGCTGTCCCCCGCTGGCGGGGGTGCCCGTAGGGCGGGGGTGGATTCTACCCTCATACCGTGCCTAACGGCACGCGGAGAGGTGCTGTGTTCTTTCTTTTCACCGCGCGTAGCGCATTTCACCCTTTTTCACCGCGCGCAGCGCATTTCACCCTTTTTCACCGCGCGCAGCGCATTTCACCTTTTCACCGCGCGCAGCGCATTTCACCTTTTCACCGCGCGCAGCGCATTTCACCCTTTTTCACCGCGCGCAGCGCATTTCACCTTTTCACCGCGCGCAGCGCATTTCACCCTTTTTCACCGCGCGTAGCGCACTTCACCTTTTCACCGCGCGCAGCGCATATGTATTAGATGCGTCAGCCCTGTGAGCACAGATAATATACATATATAATATAGTGAAAATAAAAAACAGTACCTTTGCCCCCATGTACAAATTATTACTCGACATTGGCAACACCTCCTTAAAGGCGGCGGTGGCCGACGGATATAAAATACTTACCATAAGGCGCAGCGAGGATTTCCGCCCCGAATTCCTGCGACCGCTGGTCGAACAGTACCGTCTTGCGGCGGCCATCGTATCGTCGGTGCGGGGCGACGGGGTACAGACGACCGAATGGCTGCGTACGTATATAGATAAGGTGTGGATGCTTTCGCATAAGACGCCCATACCCATCCGCAACTGCTACGCTACGCCGGCGTCGCTGGGCGTCGACAGGCTGGCGACGGCGGTGGGCGCGGCGACTTTCTTCCCGCAACGCGAATGCCTGATCATCGACTGTGGAACGGCTATGACGATTGACCTCCTGAGCGCCGCCGGCGAATTTCTCGGCGGCAACATTTCGCCCGGACTGCAAATGCGCTTTAAGGCGCTGCACTCGTTCACCGCCGCCCTGCCGCTGGGCTACGCCGGCAGTCATACGCCCCCCGTCGGCGGCAACACGCAGGAAGCGGTCGAGGCCGGCGTAGTGCAGGGCGCGGTCAACGAACTGGAAGGTTATCTCACGCAATATCCCGCCTGCACGCCCGTCTTCACCGGAGGCGACGCATTTTATTTTGCCGAAAGGATAAAAAAACCGATATTTGTAATCGCGAATTTAAATTTTATAGGACTTGCTAAAATAGTCGAACATAATGTACACATTTAAACGAATCTTTCTGGCAGCAATAGCTGCACTGTCGCTCCACATGGCCGGAGCGCAAAACGACGACGCCGTAAATACCTTTACTCCCTATTCCCTGTACGGGGTGGGCGATTTGGCGTCGCCGGGGTTTTCGTTCCAGCGGGCGATGGGAGGCATCGGTATCGGACTGCGTACCAACCGGACGATTAACTATATTAACCCCGCCTCGCTGAGCGTGCAGGATACCCTGTCGTTTATGTTCGACTTCGGCGGCGAAATGCAGAACTATTATCTTTCGACCACCGACCATACCACAGCGTCGAACAGCCTTAACATGCACCATCTGGCAATGAGCTTTCCGGTATGGCGCAAAATGGTGCTCGCCCTGTCGGTGATGCCATACAGCAACGTAGGCTACCGGATTACCGAAAAAGAAACCGACCCTGCCGCAATCAACCGCACCGGCGGCGTTACGTATACCAACCGCGGCGAAGGCGGCCTGAATCAGGTGATGATGAGCGTAGGCCTGTCGTTTCGCGGGTTAGTGTCGAATCCCATCCTGCAACGGGTGTCGATAGGCGGGCAGGCGCAATACATCTTCGGGTCGATTGACCGGTACAGCAACGTCGCCTTCGCCACCGCCGCCAATGCCGACGTAACCACCGGACGCTTTATCCGCGCCGACGATTTCGCCTTCGGGCTGGGCGTCCAGTACGAACAACCGGTCGGCGCGTACGGACTGACCATCGGCGCGACATACCAGTTTCAAAATAATATGCGCGTCGAGCAGACTAATTTCGCGCATCTCCAAACCAGCTCATCGTACTCGGCGCTTGACACCACGTTCGACACGCGGCTGTTTATCCCTCCGGCCTTCGGACTGGGCGTAACCCTGCATCGCGGCGCCCAGTGGCTCGTCGGACTGGACTACACATTCCGCAACTGGACCAACGCCACCTTCGATGTGCCCGCATCGCGGACATTCAAAGCCCGCCCCGAACACATCTTCCGCGCAGGCTTTGAACGCACGCCCAACCGCTACGACATCCGCTATTTCCTCAAACGATGGAGCTACCGCGCCGGATTGTACTACGAACAAACCTATCTGCAATTCGACAACAACCGGATTACAAACTACGGGGCCACGGTGGGCGTAGGCATCCCCATCGGTAACCGGAATAATGCCCTGAACCTGTCCGCCGAAGTAGGACGGCGCGGCACGACGGACAACGGCCTCGTCCGCGAACTGTACTGGAAACTGACCATCGGCGTCAGCCTCTACGACATCTGGTTTATGCAACCGCGCTTTGAATAATCAAGGAAGGAATGAATAAACCACGCCTCTCATTCGGCGCTGTTTGGACGGTCGCGCTGCTCACAGTCGCCGCATGGAACACAGGTTGCGACGACGACAAAAACCGGATTTCGTCAATCGACGACGATAAAAACATCCCGACAATGGAGCTCGACAGCCTCTTTATTAATTATACCGAAAAGGGACTGCTGCGTATGACGCTGCGTGCGCCGGAAGTGCAGCGCTTCCTGCTGAGCGACGAACCGTACAGTATTTTCCCGAAAGGAATACACATCCTCTTCTACACCGAACTGCGCGAGCTGGAAAGCGAAATCGTCGCCGACTATGCCCTCAACCGGGAGAAACCGGAGGAAATGTGGATGGCCGTCGGGCATGTGGAAATCGAAAACTACGTGAAACAGCAGAAACTTTATACCGATACCCTGTACTGGAATCGCGCGCAGAAAACAATTTACACAGACGCCCCGGTGCGGATTGTCTCGCCCGACAGCGAAATCCCGGGACTGAACGGAATGGTGTCCGACGAACGATTCGAAGAATACGAAATCCGCAATGTCAACGACGGGCACATGTACGTCGCCCCCGACGCCCCCGCCGACAGCCTCGCCGACAGTATGGATACGGCCACTGCGACAGACATAGCGACGCCGTCGACGCCCACCGCCACGCCGGTATTAACGCGACCGCTCCCACCGGCGGCGACACAGTCGGCACGCAAAAAAATAACGCGATGAGTTACCCCCTGCTAACAGTACTGGTATCGTTACTCTTCTCCGCATTCTTTTCGGGGATGGAAATCGCCTTGCTATCGGCCAACAAACTGCGAATCGAATTAGACCGCAAGCGGAATAAATGGTACACTAAAATCGTCGGGTTCTTCCTACACCGCACCGGCGAATACATCTCGACCATGCTAATGGGCAATAACATTATGCTGGTCGTCTACGGCATTGCCATGGCCAAACTGTGCGACCCGCTTATTACCGCACACATCACCGACGCCAGCGGCGGGAAACTCATTATCGAAACCCTGTTTGCTACCTTCGTAGTGCTGATAACCGCCGAATTTCTGCCCAAGCTCATCTGCCGCATCAACCCGAACGGCATCCTGAAAACCTTCTGCTGGCTGGCATTCGTCTTTTATATCCTGCTGTACCCGCTATCGATGTTCGTCACCCTGCTTTCGAGGTGGACGCTGCGGCTGTTCGGCATCAGGCTTGCCGTCAAACGCGACCGGATGCTCTTCAACAAAGCCGATCTAATGAGCCTGTCCAACGAAGTCAGCGGCACGGAAGACGACGAAAACGAGTACGAACACGATATGGAAATTTTTCAGAATGCGCTGGACTTTTCCGATGTGCTGGTGCGCGAGTGCATGGTGCCCCGTACCGATCTGGTGGCCGTCGAAGAACACGACCCGTTCGACGCCCTGCATCAGGCATTCATCCGTAGCCGTCATTCGCGCATACTAATCTATCGCGGCACCATTGACAAAATCATCGGATACATCCATTCCAAAGACCTGTTTACCGGACGTAAAAGCATCCGCGAACTCCTGCGACCCATCCATTTTGTACAGGAAACCATGCCGGCGCATACCCTCTTGGCCTTTTTTACCAAACAGAAAAAGGCCCTTGCGGTCGTCGTCGACCAATATGGCGGAACGGCCGGATTAGTAACAGTCGAAGATATTATCGAAGAAATATTCGGCGAAATCCACGACGAACACGACCGCGACGACATCGTCGACCTCCCCCTCTCCGGCACCGAATTTGAATTCTCGGGACGCATCGAAGTCAAATATATCAACAAAGCCTACGACCTCGACATCCCCGAATCGGACGACTACGAAACACTGGCCGGATACATCACCCACCATCACGAAAACATCCCGAAACAAGGCGACATCCTGCAATTCGACCGATTCCGATTCCTTATCCTTAAAACATCGGCCACCAAAATCGACCTCGTGCGCCTCAAAGTGAATAATTAATTTCTACTGCTATGATTCGTGCGCAACAACTGACAAAGACATTCGACAGTCTGCAAGTACTGAAAGGCATCGACCTCGAAATACACCCCGCCGAAATGGTAACGATTGTCGGCGCCAGCGGAGCGGGGAAAACCACCCTGCTGCAAATTCTCGGAACGCTTAGTAAACCCGACTCCGGGCGCGTGTATATCGACAACATACCGGTATTCGATCTGGATAACCGGGCGCTGGCTGACTTTCGCAACCGGCGCATCGGGTTCGTATTTCAGTTTCACCATCTGCTGCCGGAGTTTACCGCCCTGGAAAATGTATGTATGCCTGCCTTTATCGCCCGCAAAAGCCATGAACAGGCCACCGCACGGGCCAAAGAACTGCTGTTCTTTTTAGGATTAGCCGACCGTCTGCAACATAAGCCCAACGAACTGAGCGGCGGCGAACAGCAACGGGTGGCCGTAGCCCGCGCCCTGATGAACGAACCCTCCGTCCTGCTGGCCGACGAACCGTCGGGCAACCTCGACACCAAAAACAAACGCGACCTGCATCAACTTTTCTTCACGCTGCGCGACCGCCTGCACCAAACAATCGTAATCGTTACGCACGACCCGGAACTCGCTGCTATGAGCGACCGAACGATTACCATGAGCGACGGACAAATTATTTAATACAACAGTAACGTTCCTTTTTATAAAAAAAATACTATCTTTGTAACCGTTTCTAAAGAAAATTTTGTACTAAAACTAACATTTAAATTTTATCAATTATGAAAAGAGTTCTTGTTTTAGCTGCCCTATTTAGTTTGGCAGCAGGATTCGTCGCCTGTAGCGACGATGATGATTCATCCGGCCAAGTGCCGGGAAAAGCCGTTATTGAGGGGCCCGCGTCAAACGCTTTCCCTGCAACTTCGGTAACACTTACCGCAAAGGCCGAAGGCGCTACGTCGTTCATCTGGTATAGCAATACGTCGCCTATTGCGGGAGCCACGGCCAATACGCTCGTGGTAACAGCCTCCGGCGCGTATTCCGTAGCCGGGGTCAATGAAAACGGCGAAGGGGCAAAAAGCGAATCGAAGGTCGTAACCATTGAATCGTACGTCATAACCCTGACGGGAGATGCGAGCAATACATGCCCCAACACTTCGGTTACACTCACGGGCAGTTTGCAAGGTGCGACAGCATACGCATGGTATAAAGACGGAACAAAATTGTCGGGCGCCACGACCAACACCTATGAAGCTACCGTCAGCGGAGCCTATACGGTAGCCGGCATTAAAGACGGTACGGAAGGCCCGCAAAGCGCGCCGCTTAACGTAACAATCGTCGAGTGCCCCGTGCCGCAGAAAG
>JAIRKX010000006.1 GCA_031259805.1 Prevotellaceae bacterium
GGCGCGAAGTTGTTCCAAGGCTTCGTTATCCTTGAAATCTTCATATTTCATCGATTTAATTTTTACTTCCATTCCAAAGCTCCTTTTTTCCAGGCATACGCCAATCCAAGAATTAAAACTACCAAAAAGAATAACACGGTAAGTAAGCCGTCAACGCCCATTGCCCTGACGGACGCCGCCCAGGGAAAGAGCAGTACGGTTTCCACATCAAACAGCAGAAATAAAATGGCAAACAGGTAATACCCCGCATGGAACTGCATCCATGAATGGCCGCGCGTAGGAATACCACATTCGTAGGCTTCTGCTTTCTGCTTATTATAAGAACGCGGGGAAATGAGCCGCGCAATAATTATGGCTGTTACCACCAACGCTATGGCCGTAAGCAACACCACGACAAATAACGATAAATTATCCATATTTTTTATCTATATCCTTTGTATATCAATGATACACGGTGCATACTGTGTTTTTTTTCGGACACAAAGGTAAGAAAATTTTGAAGATGTAAAGCCTGTCGGGTTGATGAAAGGATGAAGGGACGAAAAGAGTATTGCACGAAAAAACGCAAACAGGGAAAACCTTGTTCGCGTTTATATTGTGAAATGCCGAATAATACAGTTGTATACTCGGATTTATAAATTTCTTAAATGTTTTGTTTGTACATTTTTTTTGGAACGCGATAGATCAAAAGAATAACCAATGCCTAATGATACACCAAATATTCCTCTAACTCCTCCTTCATAAGGGAAAAAAGCCATATTAACACCATAATGTATACGGTGGTACGGTCGCAATTAATTATATCGGCGAAATTTTTAATTGACATCGAACTTTCGTCCAATTTTTGTTTTATGATGCTTCCTATATGAATATTTTTCATTCTGATAATTTGGTTATGCAATAAAAAACGTGGACTTTATTGTTGCTATTGAGGCTCTGCAAACCATGCACACAACAAGAAAAGCCCACGCAGTTTACGTGGGCGTTGAACTTTCTTGTTCTTGTGTGCTTTGAAAAATTTGCAGATATTCAATAGCAAGAACTAAAGTAACGCCTTTATCAAGTACAAATTTATATGAAATTTTCGATTAATCCGCATTTATGGAAAAATATTTGTAAAAAACTTATTGATTAGGATAAGATATGGCAGGCCATCAATCCGTAAATTTTTACTACTTTTGTTTATTATTAGTAATTATGAGACATTTTACTATTTATTACACGCTACTTTTTATGTTCTATGCGGGCGCCGGTTATGCGCAGCAGGCCATGCCGGACGATATTGTGATGTTCTACAATCTCGAAAACCTGTTCGACCCGCTCGACGACTCTACTGCGCAGGACGAAGAATTTACGCCGAAAGGACGGTATGCATGGACATGGTCGAAGTTACGCGCTAAGACCAATGCGATTGCTAAAACTATCATCGCCGCCGGCAAGGGCAATGAGCCGGCATTGGTCGGGGTGTGCGAAGTGGAAAACCGGCTGGTGCTATACCGGCTGGTCACACAAACGCCGCTGGCAAAAATCGGTTACGACATTGTGCATCGCGAGTCGCCCGACCCGCGCGGAATTGATGTGGCGCTGCTATACCGTACCGATTATTTTACGGTGTTGCACGCCGCATGGTTTCGGGTGTACTACGATTCGGGCAGTTACCTTACGCGCGAAATTTTATATGCCAAAGGCGTTTTGCATGAATTGGATACCTTGCATGTTTTGGTTACGCACTGGCCATCGAAATTGGACGGTCCGGTGAAGTCCGAACCGCGCCGGATGCGGGCGGCGGAAACAGTACGTGCGATTACCGATTCTATTTTCAACGTCAATTCCCGCGCCAATATTATCGTGATGGGCGATTTTAACGATACGCCCGATAGTAACCCTATTGTACATGGTTTGCAGGCAGTGCACGATACGGTTTGCGTCTCCTGCCTGCATAATCTAATGTTTCCGCTGGCCGCTCGCGGCGAAGGTTCATTGAAATATCGCGCACAATGGGAATTAATCGACCAGTTCTTTGTTTCGGGCAATTTATTAAATGCCGACGAACCGATTTATTGCACGCCCACCGGGGTATCTATCTTTCGCGCCCCGTTCCTGCTCGAATCCGACGAACGATATTTAGGCGAAAAAGTACATAGAACCTACGAAGCAGGTAAATACAAAGGCGGCGCCAGCGACCACCTGCCTATTCTATTGTCGATCAAAAGGAGTTTTTAATTGTTGTTGATTGGTTGATTGACTTATTTGAATATTTGAATATGGAGACCACAAGGTACACAGCTACACAGCTAAACAACTAAACATTATGATCGGCATACGGGCAAAAAAAGCATTGGGGCAGCATTTTCTGCATGATAAGAATACGGCGCAACGGATTGTTGAAAGCCTGTCGGGGACTACGGCGACGGTGCTGGAAATCGGGCCGGGTGTCGGAGCACTGACCGCTTTTTTGTTGCGACGTCCCGATATAACTACTTATGCCGTGGAAATTGATACCGAGTCGGCTGCGTATTTACAGCAAACGTTTCCGGCGCTGCAGGAACGCTTAATCGTCGGCGATTTCCTGTTGATGCCGCTGTCCGATTATTTTTCGGGAATGTTCGCAGTGATCGGAAATCTCCCGTATCACATCTCATCGCAAATTTTCTTTAAGATACTGGCTTGCCGCGGGCAGATTCCTGAAGTGGTCTGCATGATTCAAAAGGAAGTGGCTGAACGGATCGCGGGCGGCGCAGGCAGCAAAACCTACGGTATCTTGAGTGTGTTGCTGCAAGCATATTACGATATCGAATACCTTTTTACGGTACACGAGCATGTGTTTACGCCACCGCCTAAGGTGAAATCGGCAGTTATCCGCCTGCGCAGGAATGCCGTCGAACAACTTCCGTGCGATGAACGGTTGTTTGTGAAAGTCGTCAAAGCGACGTTCAACCAGCGCCGCAAAGTGATCCGCAACTCTATAAAACTCCTTACCGGCGACGCTCCCCTACCCTGTCATCGTTATTTTACCATGCGTCCGGAGCAGTTGCGCGTCGACGAGTTTGTGGAACTGACACGGATGATTTCCAACGTTATCTAAAAAAAACATATCTTTGCATTTGCATTGACGCATGAAATAGAATAAAAATATGAATATAGCTACATTAGAGGCAATCCTTGTGAAGCGGGATATAAGGCCGACAGTTATCCGACTGCTGGTACTGAAGGCGCTGATTGGCAGCCAAGCAATCGTGAGTTTGTCCGATCTGGAGATAGAACTGGATACGGTCGACCGGTCAACGATCTTCCGCACTTTAACGCTGTTCCAGCAATATCATCTGACCCATACGATGGACGACGGCTCAGGAGCGCTGAAATACGCCCTTTGCGACGAAGAGCGCGAATGCCCGCCCGAGCAACAATATGTCCGTTTCTACTGCACTGTTTGCGAACGCACATTTTACTTGCGCCACACGCCCATTCCTCCTATTTCCATCCCAAAAAACTTTACGGTCGAAAGCGTTCAATATAGCATGCACGGCGTCTGCAGCAAATGCGCCCAAAAGAATACTCAGCGACATCAATAATGGCACATCATCATCACGAATATCATTCGGACAGGCAGAGGACGCGGAATATCGCCATGGCCTTTTTCCTCAACGTCAGTTTTTGTATTATTGAGTTGGTCGGTGGACTGCTGACCAATAGCATAGCCATCATGTCGGATGCGCTGCATGACTTTGGTGACAGCGTAGCCCTCGGGCTGGCGTGGATTTTCCAGCGCATCGCCGGACGCAAGCCGACTGCGCAGTATACATACGGCTACAAACGATTTTCGTTGCTGAGCGCCATCATCAATTCGATGATACTGCTGGCCGGATCGATGTTTGTCCTCTACGAGAGCGTGCAGCGCATCCTGTCGCCGGCCGAGACCAACGCGCAGGGCATGTTACTGCTGGCGATTTTCGGCATCGCGGCCAACGGCGCGGCCATCCTGCGACTCAAAAAAGGGAAAAGCGTGAACGAACGGGTCGTGTCGCTGCATCTGATGGAAGACGTATTAGGATGGATTGCCGTGCTGGTCGTCAGTATCGTCATGTTGTTTATCCACATGCCCGTGCTCGATCCGTTGCTGTCGGTCGGCATTTCCGTCTATATTTTATATAATGTATATCGTAATCTAAAAATCATTTTCCACGTTATTTTGCAAGGCTCGCCGGCGAATGTCGATGAGAAACGCATTGCCGAAAAACTGCAAAGTCTGCCGGGGGTGACGGATATTCACGACCTCCACATCTGGACGATGGACAGCGAATACCATGTGCTGACGGTGCATTTGGTACTGAACAAACCGCAAAGTATCGCCGCGCAGCAGCAAATTCGCGCAACTGCGCATCTTTTGTTAAAAGAAATGAACATCCAACATTCCACCATCGAAATAGAATATGCCAACGAACGTTGCGAATGGTGCGAAGAACAAGCCCCGACGCCTTGCAGCACGCCACATTTATCGCCGCCGAGACATTAGTAACGCAAAGCGAATAGCCGGCGCTCTACGCGGAGGGGCATCTCCCGTATTTATCTATGACCGCACTTTGTTTAATCAAAGTGCGGTCATTTTTTTATGAGATAGTCATCACTACGTGCCCGCGTAGTGACAACTACGTGCCCGCGTAGTGACGACTACGTGCCCGCGTAGTGACAACTACGTGCCCGCGTAGTGACGACTACGTGCCCGCGTAGTGACGACTACGTGCCCGCGTAGTGACAACTACGTGCCCGCCTAATGACAACGGCGTACTTGAGTCATGTCAGATATTCGTACCAATAGAAATGAGCGCCCATACAAGCAAAAAGTACACTGCTGTATTAAAGGCTGTTCACTGTACGAAAATCGGACATCAATTACACATCGGCAGGCGCGCGCCTGCACAACGGGGTAAATGAACTAAGAGTTGAAAGTTGAAAGTTG
>JAIRKX010000014.1 GCA_031259805.1 Prevotellaceae bacterium
ATAACTCTTAGTTCTTAGTTAACTCCACCCCCGCCCTACGGGCACCCCCGCCGGCGGGGGACAGCCATGCGGCGGCAGCCCTTGTATAGCGCAGCCTGCCATGAACGGCAGAAGGAATAACCCAACCGGCGCAGCCTGCGTAGCTCTCCCCCGCTGGCGGGGGTGCCGACAGGCGGGGGTGGACTGGTCTCCGGCGGGGGACAGCCGTGCGGCGGAATTGAAAGTTGAAAGTTGACAGTTGAAAGTGGGTGAAGGGATAAAAGGGTGAAAGGGTGAAATTTGTTCACCCTTTCACCGCGCGTAGCGCATTTCACCTTTTCACCTTTACAGTTCATAACTCTCAACTCATAACTCTTAGTTCTTAGTTCATAACTCTTAACTCCTACGGTATAATGGCGTTCATGATGTCCGACCAGGGCCCTTTTTGGCCGCGGGTATTTTCCCAGCGGAGGGCGAAGTAGACGGTTTTACCGCGCTGGTCGTGTTCGAAGATCAAGGTATAGGGCGAATTGGTATCGACGTCCGAGCGCGTCAGCTCTTCCCAGCGCGTGGGCGGGGTGTCGCTGAGCAGCCATGCGATTTCGACGCAGTGCTGTCCGGCGGGTTTGCCCTTTTTGTGGTGACTTCCGCGCTCGAAGAAGTGGATTGATATCCGACCGATGACCGACGTGTCGACGTCCATGTCGGGGGCTTCGTCGGCCACCCGCGCGGGGGTGCGCGTCGTCGGGGGGACAACGATACCCATCGCCCGCAGGTCTTCATCTGTTACGCGGGGGTCGCCCTGCAGGACTTTCACCAACCTCCGCAACACACTTTCGTACGCCTCTCGCTTCTTTTGTTTATTATAGGTAATTGCCGGCGTACGCGTCTCCGGGTTTTCGTAGGCAGCCCATGCCGCCTCCCAGTCGGCTTTTTTGGGCAGCACTTCGGCGTCGAGCCAGTCGGCGTCGAGGTTCCATACGGTGCGGTTTGTACTGGCCGTAGTGGCGATAATGTTTTGACGGACATTGAAGTCGACGTCTTTTCTGGGAATACTGCTTGGTTTGCTCATAGTTGTATTAAAATTTTAAAATGTTTGAAATTTTGAAGTGTATAAATAAGAAAAATATGCGGATACATGACTCGCGTATGCGGATACATGACCCGCGTATGCAGATACGCGACCCGCGTATGCGGATACATGATTCGCGTATGCGGATACGAGACACGCGTATGCGGATACATGACTCGCGTATGCGGATACTCGACACGCGTATGCGAATACATGACCCGCGTATGCGAATACGCGACCCACGTATGCGGATACATGACCCACGTATGCGGATACATGACCTGCGTATGCGGATACACGACCTGCAGGCTTTCCCGTTCGGGATGCACACAATAATCCGTGATCCGCAGATACGAATATGTAATGCGGATATTTAAAGTTGCGCGTTTTTTTTGGGGAGGGGGTAGAAATAAATAGTAAAAAATCCGGAGATTTTTCGGCATGCGCGGAGGCGTGTACAGTCGGATATTTTGATGTATTCATTCCTTTTTGCATTTGAAAGTGCAAATATACGTATCTTTTTTAAATATGCAATTGTTTTTTGGAATTTTTTGGATTTTTTTTTTAAGGAAGGATGAGATAATTGAAAGTTATAAATTATTTTTTGCACGGAGAACACAGAGAACACGGATAACTCACAGAGTGACACAGAGTGTATGGTTCATTTTCAATTTTTAACTTTCAATTTTCAATTATGCATTTCCCGTAGGGGAAGAATGAACTAATAATTAATAATTAACCATTAACAATTAACAATTAATATAGTATCTTTGCAAATATTTTAGCATAATGAATACTTTCGATTTTACTATTATTCGTCGCGATTTTCCGGCGTTGCAGCAGCAGGTGTACGGGAAGCCGCTTATTTATTTGGATAGCGCGGCTACTGCGCAAAAACCGCAATGCGTGGCGGATACGGTCAACGATATGCATCTGCGCCTGAATGCCAATATCCATCGTGCGGTGTATTATCTGGCGACGCAATGTACGGAGCGTTATGAGCGGGCGCGCGAGACTGTGCGGCGCTTTATCCATGCGCGGGCGACGCAGGAAGTGGTGTTTACTTCCGGCACGACGGCGGCGATTAATCTGCTGGCATTCTCGTTCGGCGAGCGGTGGGTCGGCGCGGGCGATGAAATTATTGTAACCGCAGCGGAGCATCATTCGAATATCGTCCCGTGGCAACTGCTGTGCGAGCGGAAAGGGGCGAGGCTGAAGGTTGTGCCGGTCGATGAGGCGGGGCGGCTGCAAATCGACGCTCTCGCGACGCTTATTAACGAAAAAACGCGGCTGCTGTGCGTCGCGCATATTTCCAATGTGCTGGGCGTCGTCAATCCCGTGAAGGAAATCGTGCGTCTGGCGCATGCGCACGGGGCGGCGGTGCTGGTCGACGGGGCGCAGGGCGTCGTCCACCAGCCGGTAGATGTGCAGGAGATGGATTGTGATTTCTATGTTTTTTCGGGGCATAAATTGTATGCGCCTACCGGTATCGGCGTCCTGTACGGCAAAGAGGAGCAGCTGGAGCAGCTCCCGCCGTGGCAGGGCGGCGGCGATATGATTGCGTCGGTCTCGTTCGACAGGACGACTTTCGCCGACCTGCCGCTGAAATTTGAGGCGGGTACGGCCAATTATATCGGGGCGTGCGGGCTGGCGACGGCTATCGATTATCTGGAATCCATTCCCCTCGCAGCAGCCCACCGGTACGAACAGGAACTGGCGGCTTATACCGTGAGGCGGCTGTCGGCCATCGAGGGATTACGGGTCTATGGCGAGGCGACGCCCAAAACCGGCGTCGTCAGCTTTACCATTGCCGGCGTGCATCCGCTGGATGCGGCTACGATTTTAGATAAGTCGGGCATTGCCGTCCGTACCGGGCACCTCTGCGCCGAGCCGTTGATGCGTCGTTTCGGTGTGCAGGGCATGTTGCGCGTATCGCCGGCATTCTACAATACCCCCGACGAAATCGACACGCTTGCAGCGACCCTGAAAATAGCCAAGAAGATGCTTGCAGCGTAACAGTCCCTGTGGGCGACCTGTCATCTGTCATCTAAATACCCAAAATCCGTTATGGGAAAAAATAAACACCTGCGTTTTGCCGAGAATACTACTTTTGCACTCCTGCATCAGCCTGCATTTGACGACATCTTTAACCGCGACTATCGACTGAAAGGGCAATGGCATGCTTCCTTTTTCCGAAACGGGAATCCGTTGACGCTGGAATTGGGCTGCGGGCGCGGCGAATATACGGTCGAACTGGCGCGGCAATACCCGTCCCGCAATTTTATCGGTATCGACATCAAGGGCGCACGGCTGTGGCGCGGCGCGAAAACGGCCACCGAAGAAGCGTTGCCAAATGTGGCGTTTATCCGCACACGCATTGATTTTATCACCTCCTTTTTTGCCCCCGACGAAGTGGATGAGCTTTGGATTACTTTCCCCGACCCGCAATTGAAAGCGCCTCGCAAACGCCTGACTTCTCCGCTCTTTCTCGCTCGTTATGCCGCCTTCCTCAAACCCGGCGGCCGCATTCATCTGAAAACCGACAGCCAACTCCTGCACGAATATACCATAGCGCTTATCCGCCAAAACGGAATGCCCCTCTACGAAGCCCACAGCGACATCTACGGCACGGCGCGCGCCGATGATATTCTTTCCATCAAAACACATTACGAAACGCAATTTCTGCAACAAGGACTTCGGATTACTTACCTCTGCTTCGGGTTGAGTCAAAGCGTAGAGCGCGCCTGCGGCCGGTAGGCGCTTAACGTTGCAGGCTTACAGCAGCGGGCTTAACAGATTCGCCAGCCAGCCTGTAAAGCGTTTCCATGGCGAACGTTTTTTCCATTCTTCGGGTATCATTTTTGTGGAGTGGATTTTGTCGTCTTCGAAGATACAGTTAAGTTCGGCGGCGGTCTCTTCGTCGAAAATAAAAGCGCACACTTCGTAATCGTGGTTAAAACTGCGGGCATCGAAATTTACGCTGCCGATGGCGCTAAAACAGTCATCGACCGTCATTACCTTCGAATGGTGGAACCCGTCGTTATACACATACACGTCCGCGCCTTTTTTCATTAACTGGTGGGCGACGTAAAAAACGCCGTCGGGCGTAAACTTCACATCCGATTTGGCCGAAATCATAATCTCGACCACAACGCCGCGCTCAATGGCTCGTTTCAGGGCCTTTCTGATCGCTTTGCCGGGAATGAAGTAGGCGTTTACAATCTGTATTTTCGACTGTGCGGCATTCATCGACCGGATGTATACTTCGCGCATCTGCCGGTTCATTGTGTGGGGTACGCGATCGACGATCGCAATCTGTCGCCCGTCGCCTGCCGTCGTATTGCCGCGACAATAATCGCCGCTGTCGATCGCCTCGCCGGTAATTTGCATCCACATGGCCATAAAAATCTCTTGCAGGCAGTCGACCGCCGCGCCTTCGATGCGCACGTGCATGTCGCGCCATTCGCCGATGTCGGGCATTCCGTCGAGGTAATAATCGGCAATGTTGATGCCGCCGATGTAGCCTGTCCGTCCGTCGACGATGGCAATCTTCCGGTGGTCGCGATGGCTGATATGGTTCAGGTACGGAAACCGGATGGGGTCGAACTCCTCAATCGCAATTCCCCGTTCCCGTAGCGCTTTCAGATGCTTTTTCTTGAGCGGCTTGTTGTTCGACATGTTGCCGAACGCATCGAAAATCACTCGCACCTTCACGCCCTGCTGGACTTTGAGCGCCAGCAGATCGAACAGGCGGTTGGTAATCGAATCGTTCCGAATGTTAAAATATTCGAGATGGACGTGATGGGTGGCGGCGGCAATATCGTCAAACAGGGCGTCAAATTTCTCCTGTCCGCTTTTCAATAACGTCAGTGCATTATTCTCCGTAACGGGAATTTGCAGCGAGTCGAGAAAAGCCATCACCGTCGAATCGCTACGCCCCGCCGTTTGCGCCCCGGCGAGCAATGCGACCAACATCAGCGCCAAAAGGAACCCTGCCCTCCGGCCTGTATAAATCCATCTTTTATATACCCTGTTCACTTGAGGGTGCAAATTTACAGGATAAAAATGAATTTTTATACATACATAACGCATAAAGTGTGAGATGTACCTGTGAGGGTGGACGCTTTACGTCAATGGTCAATAATCCAGTCCTCGTTTGTTAAACAGCAGATATCCGATGCCTAATTGGAAATACCATTTCGACGGGGCTTTTTCGTACCAGTTTGCCGTGTACCAGTCGGCGGAGAAACTGAGCGGTCCTACCGGCGTCTGCCACACAAGTGCGCCGATGGCCATAAAAGACTGCTTGCTGAAGGGTTTGGCGTAACTCAGCGTGCCGCCGTCCGACTGGTCAATCTTTTCGTATGGCTGGAAAATGTACCCGCCTACGTGCAGCGCCACCTTGTCCGTAAATCGTATAATCGGCATCAGTCCTACGCCGGCGTAGATGTCGGCGCGGTAATCTTCCAGCACCAGCGTGGCGCTGTGGGGTGTCGGGCGGAAGGCAGGCATTGACAACATCGTAGAAAAGTCGTCGCCAAACGACGAGCGGTCAGAGAGAAGCACATCGGCCAGAATACCCAGTGAAAAATGATCCCCTATCGGGAAATACGATTCGTAATACAGCCGCGCCGTCAGCCACTGATGTCGTTTTTCGAAGCGGTTGGTTTGCGCCGTCAGGTTCCCCGGCGTATGCTGTTCCGTGCCATACACATAGCCGATACTGAAATGCTGCCGGTGTCCGGAAGTCGGATATTGCTTATAATTGAACGTATTGCTTTCGATGCTTACTTTTGGGAAAATGTACGTAAACCGCGTATGATCCGATGTGTCGGACGACGTATAGGTGTTTTGCTGGAAATAGTTTTCGTTCAGCACGCCGCCGGTAAAATTGGTCTTCATCATAAAATTCCGCAGTAGGAGCACCGGCGTTCCGAAGGCGACGTGAAGGTGTAAATCCTCTTCCTGCAAGTACGCCGGACGCGAGTCGAAATAAAACAAATCCTGCGCCCCTGTAAAGTAATCGAACCGGCTGAAAATAGCCGTTACTTCGTAGAACACATTCGGGTTGACGGTTAAAAAATGCCGCCACGACAGGCTAAACCCATTATATAGCCGTCCGAACGTACCATAGAGGCTGGCTTGCGCCATCGTCCGGCCAAACATCCGGTAGTTTAAGCCTCCCGACACCTCGTTGATCGACGACGTAGAAAAGTATCCGCCCAGCGACGCACGGAAACGGGCATTGCGCGAGGCGTAAATCTTAATATCGAAAGCCGTATCGGTCTCGTTGTACGTAGCCATGGGATAAAACGAATTGATCATGCCGGTCGAAATTACATTAAAGTATCGTCGTTTGAGCGTATTGAAATCGAACGCCTCATGCTGGCGGCTACGCATCGAATGATCGACAAAGGCGCGCTGGTTTTTATCCAATGCGCCGGTTACTTCAACATTGCGGTAACGGATGGTCGGGATTCGGCTTCGGAACGCCTGCCGTTTGGCGGTCAGCGCCGTCGTGGCTTCACGCCGTTCGATGCGTTGTTGTATTGCAGGAATTTGCGTCAGCGCCTGCCGGTAGCCTTGCGCTACGATGTCGGCGATTTTTTGGAAATCGAACAGCCCGACGTCCTGAAACTGCGTCTCTACCAGCACCCCCTTATGACGCGGCAGAGTGTAATTTGTCTCGAACATCAGCATTGTCTCAATTTGCGAAAGGATGTCGTCTTCATCGGGTTGCGGCGCATTACCGGCACACTTTGAGCCGATAATCACGTCGGGCGAAAAATCCCGATCCATCACATTCCATGGGAAATTATTGTAAAAACCGCCGTCGAACAGCAGGAGGCTGTCTACCCGTATGGGTCTGAAATAAAAAGGATAGGTCATCGAGGCACGGATAGCCGAACTCAAATTGCCGCGACTCAATTTGTGCGATTTCTTATTGGTAATGTCGGACGCCACACAGCGGAAAGGCACCATCAGGCTGTCGAAATTGGCGTGCGCCACAGCATTAGCCCCCGAAAACAGATGCAAAAACGCCAAATCCATCGGGTACGTTTGTACATAGCTGCTCGGCAACTGCGTAACCAACGCCCCCTTCTTAAAGTCGAAGGCTACGGAAACCATATCGGGTAAGGGTTCGGGACGATATACGTAGGTTGTAAATTTTTCTTCCATCACCCCTTTATACCATATAAAAAAATCTTTCGACGAAAGCAGTTCCATCATCTCATCGGGCGTATATCCGATGGCATACAGGCCACCGATAATAGCGCCCATCGACGAACCGGCGACATAATCAATCGGAATATTATGCTCTTCCAATGCTTTCAGTACGCCGATGTGCGCCAGTCCCTTCGCGCCGCCGCCGCTGAGAACCAACCCCACCGACTGCGCCTGCAATACGACCAACGAATGACCGAGTAAAAAAATAAGCGTGATATATTTGCGCATGCGCGATATAATTCTAAAAAAAGGAGTACATTTGTACATATTTTAAAACTCACAAAAATGAACACAAAGGTACTAATTTTATTACTATTTACTGCATTTTTTATGAATTGCAATGCACAACCGGTCAAATCGTCGTTTGACCCTAAGGTATTGGGCGAATCGCCCAAATTGGTGATTGAAACCACCTACGGGAATATTACCGTGAACCTGTATGCGGAAACGCCGCTGCACCGTGATAATTTCCTGAATCTGGCGTCGACAGGCTACTATGATGGCGTGATTTTCCATCGGGTAATCGAAGGCTTTATGATTCAAACCGGCGACCCCGACTCAAAACAGCCGGTGAAAGGCAAAATGTACGGCATGGGCGGCCCGAAAGAACGAATCCCGGCTGAAATCATCCCCGGCGTTTATCACAAGAAAGGCGCTCTGGCGGCGGCGCGCGACAATAATCCGCAAAAAGCCTCGTCGGGTTCGCAGTTTTACATCGTACAAGGTAACGTGTTTACGCCGGATGAACTGGCACAGGTAGAACAACGGGGAATAGCGCTGACGCCCGAGCAGAAAGAACTGTATAGCACCATCGGCGGATCGCCGTGGTTAGATGGGGCCTATACCGTTTTCGGCGAAGTCGTCGACGGGTTGGATGTCATCGACAAAATTGCCGCCGTCCAAAAAGATGGCAACGACCGACCGGTGGAGGATATTTTTATTCTGAGAATAAAACCCGCCTAAGCAGTGGTTAATAATAGTGCAGGGCGTCTCTCACAGGACGCCCTGCACTATTAAACCATTAACCATTATATCACCGGTTCATACTGCTGATTCCGCAGCCACGGTATAAATCCCGCTTCGCGGATTGTTTGTTGGATTCCTTCGGCATCCATGCGGTAACTGACGCCGGTCGATGCCAATACATTCTCTTCTATCATAATCGACCCCATATCGTTCGCTCCGGCATGGAGACAAACCTGCGCGGTATCGCGCCCTGCCGTAAGCCATGAAACCTGTATATTCTTAATATTATTCAGTACAATACGACTAATGGCAATGGTTCGGATATATTCCACCGGCGTAACCGGCGTCAACGGATAACGTTGCGCCAATCGTGTACCGTTGGCCTGCACCGGCCAGCAGATAAAGTTGAGGAATCCCACGGCTGTAGCCGGTTTTTCATTTTGTAAATCGCGTAATTTCAACAGATGTTGAATGCGTTCGCGGCCGGTTTCGATGTGCCCGATTAACATCGTGGCCGATGTGGTCAACTGCAAGCGATGTGCTTCCCGCATGACGTCGAGCCATGCTTGCGCATCGGGTTTGGCAGGCGACAGTATTCGGCGGACGCGGTCAACTAAAATCTCCGCCCCCGCGCCGGGCAAGCTGTCCAGACCGGCAGCCACGAGCCGTTGCAGCGTCTCGCGATACGAGCATTTTTCCAGCCGGGCAATATGCGCCACTTCCGGCGGCCCTAAAGCATGTAGTTTCAACGACGGATAGCGTGTTTTCAACGTGCGAAACAGCGATTCGTAAAACGCCAGCCCGCAAGCGGGATGCAGCCCGCCTTGCAAGAGCAACTGGTCGCCGCCGCGAGCAAAAAGTGCGTCGATCTTTTCGCAGTATTCCTCGATGGTCGTCATATAACTTTTGTCGGTTTCGTGTGGCTTGCAATGGAAGTTGCAAAACAGGCAACCGGAAATACATACATTTGTGTAATTCACATTGCGGTCGATCTGCCAGCTCACCCCGTTACCGGGAATGTGCTGCCGACGCAACGTCGCAGCCACCTCCATCAACTCGTCGGTCGGAGCGCGCTCGTAAATCGCCAGCGCCTCGTCTTCCGACAACGGCGCTAATCGTAAGGCTTTGGTAAAAATATTCATGTATTTATTTATTCGCGGTGCAAAGGTAGCAGTTTTTGCATATGCTTACAATGCAACTGTTGGGCCCAACAACTCAATTGTTGCTCCCAACAACTCAATTGTTGGGCTCGTCAACTCAATTGTTGGGCTCGTCAACTCAGTTGTTGCGCTCTTCAACTCAATTATTGCGCTCTTCAACTCAGTTGGAGAGCTCTTCAACTCAATTATTGCGCTCTTCAACTCAATTATTGCGCTCTTCAACTCAGTTGGAGAGCTCTTCAATTCAATTATTGCGCTCTTCAACTCAATTATTGCGCTCTTCAACTCAATTATTGCGCTCTTCAACTCAGTTGTTGCGCTCTTCAACTCAATTATTGCGCTCTTCAACTCAGTTGTTGCGCTCTTCAATTCAATTATTGCGCTCTTCAACTCAGTTGGAGAGTTCTTCAACTCAGTTGCTGTTATGCTGAGAATCGCTGAGGGGTGCAGAATAAAAGGTACAGGGTACAAGGCAGCCTGCGCAGCTACCCTGTACCCTGTACTTTTTACCCTGCACCGCCGCAGGCAGGCTTCATGCAACTTAAATTTTCCCTACCAAATCAATACTTGGTTTTAAGGTAGCGTCGCCTTTTTTCCATTTAGCCGGGCACACTTCGTTCGGGTTGGCGGCAATAAACTGTGCGGCTTCTACCTTACGCAGCAGCTCGTCGGCGTTGCGACCGATACCGTTGTCGTGGATTTCGGCAATTTTGATTTGGCCTTCGGGGTTCACCACAAAAGTACCGCGATACGCCATGCCGTCTTCTTCGATCAACACGCCGAAAGCACGGCTCAATGTGCCGGTATGGTCGGCCAGCATCGGATAGTCGATTTTACGGATAGTTTCGGAGGCGTCGTGCCATGCCTTGTGGACAAAATGAGAGTCGGTGCTCACGGAGTACACTTCGACGCCCATCGCTTGAAATTGGGCATACTTGTCGGCCATATCGGCCAGTTCGGTCGGGCACACAAACGTGAAATCGGCCGGATAGAAAAAGAAAATCGCCCATTTCCCTTTTACATCGTGGCGGCTAATTGTCGTGAATTTCCCTTTGTGATACGCTTGCAGCGAAAAATCGGGGATTTGTGCATTGATAATTGTTTGCATAATTTTTTACTTTTTAGTTGAATAATACGTTTTACTTTTTTGCAAATTTAGGCGAATTATCGACATCCGTCAAACTGATATTTTTTATCTTTGCATAAATAAAATTGATGCGCCATGAACATACAACAATTGGAATACATTATTGCTGTCGATAATTTCCGGCATTTTGCAAGGGCTGCCGATGTTTGCACCGTTACGCAGCCGACGCTGAGTATGATGATTCAAAGACTGGAAGACGAACTGGGGGTAAAAATCTTCGATCGCTCGAAGCATCCGATAAAACCGACAGCTATCGGCGAACAGATTATCGAACAGGCACGGATTTCACTCCGACACCTCCGGCAAATCAGGGAGATTGTGACCAATGAACAAAATAGTGTGCGTGGAAGTTTCAAAATGGGCATCATCCCGACGATTGCCTCGTATGTGGTGCCGGTACTGCTCCATCAGCACCAGAGCCGTTACAGCGAGGTGGAACTCACCCTGCGGGAATGCACCACAGGCAATCTTATTAACGCTATACTGAACGGCACGCTGGACGGTGGCATATTGGCCGGCCCGCTCAATCATCCGGGACTGGTCGAACATCCGGTGTATTACGAAAAATTTTATGCGTATGTCTCGCCCCTTGACCCTGCCTGCCGGGAAAAAGAAATTGATTTGGACAGCCTCGACATCAGCCGTATGTGGTTGCTGGAGAACGAACATTGCTTGCGGGGGCAGATCGAACGCCTGTGTCGCATGAAACGGACAGCATCGGGCGACGTCCCGTCTGTCCGGTACGAATCGGGCAGTATTGACACGCTCATCAATGTCGTCGATTACAATCCGGGACTGACGATTATCCCCGAAATGCACGCGATGGGATTGAACGAAGAGAAACAGGAAAACCTGCGGCCATTCAAAAACCTGACGGCCGTCCGCGAGGTGAGCGTAGTCGTCAGCAAGGATTATGTCCGTCAAGCAATGTTGCAGGTTGTTCTGGACGTCATCCGGGCGTCCATCCCCAAATCCATGCAAAACCCGGCGCTGAAAGCCTTTGTAGTAGACCTGTAAAGGAATCCCTAATGCCCCGCTGGCGTGATGCAAAAATCGCAAGCTTAACCGGAATGTAACATCTTTGTACGGATTCCGTAAAGAGTTTGCGTTATTTTTGCCATAATAAACAACAGCACGAAGATGAAAAAGAAAATCCTAACGGGCATCCTGTTGATAGGTGCATTAGCCGGCGCGCAGGCGCAAAAAATAAAAGGGTCGGATACCATGTTGCCCTTGTCGCAGCAGGAAGCCGAACATTTTATGAAAGCCAACCCTTCACAAACGGTTATTGTAACCGGCGGAGGAAGCGGCGTCGGTATTTCGGCGCTGATTGAAGGCACAACCGACATTGCCCAGTCCTCGCGGAAAATTAAATTCGACGAACGGCAGAAACTGCGGGAGAGCGGCAAAACCGTCAAAGAAGTGATTGCCGCCTACGACGCCCTTGCCGTGATAGTCAATCCGGCTAATAAAGTTCGTCGACTCACCCGCGAGCAGTTAGAAGGTATTTTTACCGGTAAAATTAAGAACTGGAAAGAGCTTGGTGGCGACGACCTCGCCATTATTCCTTATTCCCGCGAAACCTCTTCCGGCACATATGAATTTTTCAAGGAGAGCGTCCTGAAAAACAAAAACTATAAAAACGGCATTATGAGTATGCCGGCAACAGGCGCCATTATCCAGTCGATTAGCCAGACCCGGGGCGCTATTGGGTATGTCGGGCTGGCCTACCTCAACAAGGATGTCAAAACCCTTCCCGTATCATACGACGGCGGGAAAAACTATATCGAACCGTCGATTGCCAACGCCAAAAACGCCACCTATCCTATCGTTCGCCCCCTGATTTATTACTACATCACGCAAACGGAAAAGAACGTGAAGCCATTCATAACTTATGTATTGTCGGACGCCGGACAGAAAATTGTGGCCGATCTTGGGTTTATTTCCTTATAGTTTGGTCGACGGCCCCCTGAGTCGTTTTCAGTACTGCTAATAAATTGGTAGTTGTTTTGTAAGTCGCGTGTACTATTTATGCCCTGCTTTTAACGCCATCACATGATGAAACGATTACGACATATTACAGAAATTCTTGTACAAAGCCTGTTCGCCTTAAGCGGGAGCGTTACCGGTCTGGCTATTCTACTGATTGTGGTTTTCCTTTTCAAAGAAGGCTTCGGGCTATTCCAAAATCCGGATATTGAAAAAGGCTATGCGCTTTGCCTGCATATATCCAACCCGGTCGAAAGACTGCAATCGAAGCAAGTCAAAGCTATTTTCGATTCCGAAATCACCAATTGGCGCGATGTCGGCGGCCGCGATGAAGCAATCCGCCTGTTCCGGTTCGACGAAATTTTCTCCCTGTATCCCGAAGAAGCGCTGGGCGAAGACTATGCCCTGCTTCCGCAAAAACTGGGGGAAATCATCGAACAGAACCCGACTATCATTGCTTTTCTACCGGAACGCTATCTGCCGACGACAAACAAAGCCATCAAAACACTGCCTGCAAAGTCCATTTCACCGCTCGATTTTTTCGGCGGACGGGAATGGATGCCCGCCGCTACGCCCGCCCCGCAATTCGGCACACTGCCCCTGATACTCGGCACACTTTGGGTCAGCATTTTCGCCATTCTCATTGCGTTGCCATTAGGATTAGGCGTGGCCGTTTACATGTCGGAACTCGCCGGCGAACGCGCCCGGAAATTATTGAAACCGGCCATTGAACTATTGGCCGGCATTCCGTCGGTCGTTTATGGATTCTTCGGGCTGACCGTGATTGTGCCGTTGCTTCAGGAAACGCTTCATCTACCGGTAGGGGAAACGGCTTTGGCCGGCAGCCTCATTTTGGCTATTATGGCATTGCCGACCATCATTACCCTTGCCGAAGACGCCATGCGCAATACGCCGCAAGCTATGCGCGAAGCCAGCCTGGCCTTAGGCGCAACGCATTGGCAAACCATTTATAAAGTTATTATACCCTATGCGGCATCGGGCATTTCCGCCGCCGTGGTATTGGGTATCGGACGCGCGATCGGCGAAACCATGGCGGTATTGATGGTAACGGGCAATGCCGCGGTCATACCCCGTTCGCTGCTCGAACCTGTCCGCACCATTCCCGCAACCATCGCCGCCGAATTGGGCGAAGCGCCGATGGGCGGCACACATTATCAATCGTTATTTTTGCTTGGCTGCATACTTTTCATCATCACGATGCTCGTTAGCATATCGGCGGAAGTAATCAGTAAAAAATCCCATAACAAAGAAATTTGAATGAGTATTACAGGCTGGCTGGAGGCCTGTTCTGCGGAGAGAATGGGACTTTCCCATTACTTTTGCGCTTTTTTAAAGACTTAGTTATTAATCTGTTATATTTTAAAATTTCCTTGTTTTTTATTATTACTGTCCCGTTTCTGTCCCGATTTGCGGAGTGTCAACTTACTCTCCGCAAAATTATTATACCCATTTTTTAAGACGGAGTACTTTCTATTTTTTAGAAAGGCGTAATCATAAAGGATTCGATTCCGCATTTATTCTGTTTTTTCCAGAAAATTATATTCTACTATTTTCAATAATTTATTTATTTGCGCGTCTTTTTCTTTTATTTGCGCGTCTTTTTCTTTTATTCGCGTATCTATTCCATCGATTATGGCGCGTAGCACATCGGGAGAATCGCTGTGATATTGACGGTTATCAATGCTATTATGGTTGTTATTACCAAACACCTGCTGACTGCCACCTGTTATGTTATTTGATGGAAGACGATCATTATTAAGAAAATAATTAACAGGTACTTTAAAAAACGCGGCTACTTTTTCCAATGTCAGGACAGTCATACTCGTTTTTTCATTCAAATAATCCTCTAATGTTTGTTTGGATATACCTAAGTAAGTGTATAAGTCCTTTTTTTTAGCCTTTTGTTCAAAAATTAATCTGTTTATTTTTAATGAAATACTCATAAATTTAAAATTTTTTCAGTCAATTTATTTTGCCATTGGTAAATTTTATTCTACCTTTGTATTGTAAATTTAAACAAAGTTTTTTAAAAAAACAAATAAATAGAAAAAATAAATGATTTATGAAACAAAACGAACAACAACTCGACGCGCAAAGATTGCAGCAGTGGATTTATACCTTTCCTTTTGGAGAATACCGGCAACGGATCAATGAAATCATCGAGAAATGCAAAATCACCAAACACACGCTCCACAATTGGCGGCATGGCAGCTGCCGGATACCGCCGCTGGCTAAAGACAAACTGGAGGAAATGGCCGGACGGAAAATTTTTGCAGAGTAAAATTTTTAAAAATATAAAGTGATGAAAAAAATCGACCTTTCCCCATTCAACCCCTGCCGGGCAGGAGTAGAGTACTACGAAAGCAAGTCCTCTTTTGAGGAGGCATGGAACGACTGCAAATAAATAACTATTGCACATCGAATTAATATGAAAAAAATAAAGATAGTCATTCAGAAAGTAACTTCTCAGGAAGATATTGCCCGTCTGAGGGAGGAGATGAAATCGTACTACAATGCACGGTTGAAGGGAAAAACCATCGTCAACCGCCAAAAGGGAATCAGCGTAATATTTTCGAGTACGGGGCGACAACATGTCTTATATGCACGAAAAGTCGCTTTTGAGAAACTGATCGCCATCACAAAGTTGGACGAAATGGTCGAATATGCCCTATTTACGAACTTCAAAAATCCGGATCCCGATGACGATCCCCAAAATATCATCGGATATATGAATTTCATGGTTCCGGTAAGCATAAATAATGCCTTGCACCGGTTTAGGCTGGTTGTCAGGATAACAAAAGATGGGAAGTTTTATTATGACCATGCTGTTAAAATAAAATAAGGTTGAAACCCGTCAGGGGGTTCGTAACCTCCCCTGTATAATAGCACTTCAACCCTATTTGATTACAAATATACAAAAAATAAAACAATTAAAACAAAATGATTATGAATGAACTATCATTATTTGATTTGCGCGTGCTGCGCTGCGCGCTGTACCATTACGTTACCTGCACCGCAGGAAAATCGAAAGAACGCGCCTGGGCGCTGCTCGATGCCATCGACGTGCTGATCGAACGTAAAGAAGAGGAGGATACGCAATGAAAACCGAAATATCAAATATTTTAGAAAAGGAGGAAAAGCAATGACAACACACGAATTATTTCAAAAACATTTCGGCGACGTAGCCGGTGTTGGTTTAAAACACCCGAACATAGAAGCATTTT
>JAIRKX010000016.1 GCA_031259805.1 Prevotellaceae bacterium
CGCTTTAATTCTACAGCCTTTTAATGAACTTCGGGTGAAAGATGGGATTTGAACCCACGACCTCCAGAGCCACAATCTGGCGCTCTAACCAACTGAGCTACGATCACCGTGTCGTACCATTTTTTTAATGGAGCGCAAAGGTACAAAAAAAATAATAAGTACAAATTTTTTCGTACCTTCGCAACTTTCAAATCTTATTAATATAGCACATGAAAAGGAAAAGATGGTATATTATTGGCGGCGTAACAGTCGTGGCATTATTGGTTTGGCTGGTCGGTTTTTCGTCGGACAGCAGTAGTGTGGAACAGCAAGTAAAGGTGCAGCGCGGGCCGTTTGAGATTATTGTCGCTACGACCGGCGAACTCAAGGCGCACAGCATGGAACGGATTAACGGGCCCGAAGGCTTGCGATCGCGCAGTCTTCGTCTGCAGGAAATCAAAATTCAGGATCTGAAACCGGAAGGAACGGTCGTCAAAAAAGGAGATTATGTCGCCACGCTTGACCGTACGGCAGCCTCAACTCGCCAAAAAGATTTGGAAGACGAAGTGGAAAAAGTACGGGCGCAATTAGAACGCACGCTACTCGATACGTCTCTTAATTTACGGACTATCAGGAATAATCTCGCTAATCTGAAGTTCGATATGGAGGAAAAGAAAATCGCCGTGGAACAATCGATTTATGAGCCGCCGGCTACACAACGGCAGGCTCAGAATAACTTGGAGCGGGCAGAACGTGCATACGAACAGGAATTGCAAAATTACGCCCTCAAGGAAGCGCAGGCTGAAGGACAAATTAAAGATGTCCGTATCGATCTATATCAAAAGGAACGGGAATTGCAGGAGCTATTGAACATTTTAGACCAGTTTATTATCCTTGCGCCCAAAGACGGCATGCTTATTTATTATCGTGAATGGAGCGGTGAAAAAAGGAAAGTCGGCTCCAGCATCAATCCGTGGGATTTGACCATTGCCACTCTGCCCGACTTGTCGGTGATGGAATCAAAAACATACGTCAACGAAATTGACATCAGTAAAATAAAAATCAGTCAGGCGGTACGCATAGGTGTTGATGCGTTCCCCGAAAAACAATATACCGGCGTGATTACCGAAGTATCCAACGTTGGGGAACAATTGAAGAATGCCGATGCCAAAGTATTTGAAGTGATGGTGCGCGTGTACGAAAGCGATCCGATTCTGCGCCCGTCCATGACGACATCGAACCGAATTATCACCGCGTCCTACGACGATGTCGTGTTTGTACCGCTTGAAGCCTTGTTCGGCAGTGATACGCTGATGTACGTCTATCGTACGAACGGCGTCAAACAGGTCGTCGTGCCGGGCGAGATGAATGATAATTTCCGCATCATCGAGCAGGGATTGACCGAAGGAGACGAAATTTATTTGTCGTTGCCCAAAGACGCCGATACGTTCAAGTTATCCGGCACGGAGTATATCGACATTCTGAAACGGCGCGTGCAGGAAAAGAAAGAAGCCGAAGAGCGGCAGAAAAAGGAGTTGGAAGAAAAAGAAAAACAACAGCAGGAACAGTTTCAGCAAATGCAACGGCCGCCGCAGGGACAAGGCCGCAGGCAGCGCGAGGCAGGGAATTAATAGCATACAACCATGTTTTTTATCAGTAGATATCTGCACGATGTGCATATTGCCATCGAGAGCATTATGGGTAATAAACTCAAGTCGATGCTTACGGCTTTGGGAATTATTTTCGGTGTGGCGGCCGTGATCAGCATGTTGGCCATCGGCAATGGAGCGCAGCAGGAAATTCTGGAACAAATCAAAATGGTGGGCGTGAATAATATCGTGATTACGCCGGTGGAAGACGTGGCCGGCGAAGCCGATGCGCAGGACAGTAATGAAAAGGAAGCACGCAAATACTCGCCCGGCCTTACGCTGGCCGATGCGGAAGCCATCCGTAGCGTCCTGCCCAACGTTGAGCGAATAAGCCCCGAAGTGTCGGTCAATACGTTTGTCGCGCATGGCGGCGTGCGCTACCCGGCGAAAATACTGGCGGTCGCTACCGATTTTTTCCATTTGTATAATTTGACGCTATCCGCCGGCGAATATTTTTCGCAGTATCAGAACGATCACGGGATGCCGGTGTGCGTTATCGGGTATAACGTGAAGACGAAACTGTTTAATAACGAAAATCCGGTTGGGAAATACATCAAGTTTGGGGGTATTTGGCTGTGTGTCGTAGGCGTACTCGAGAAGAGTCAGGTTACGACAACTTCTACCTTCGAAAATGCCGGCGTCAATATGAATAACGACAATGTATTTATCCCGATTAAAACCATGCTGATGCGCTACCAGAACCGCGCGCTGGTCAATACCATGCAGGGGCAGATAACCGGTATCGTTGTCGTCGGCGGGCGGATTATGATCGGTAACGCATCGGACGGTAGCGACAACGCCAACTACCACCAACTCGACCGGATTATTGTGCAAATGAAGGAAACGGAGCATCTTAATTCGGCGGTCGAGGTGTTGGGACGCCTGTTTTTCCGCCGTCATCAGGAAGTGAAGGATTATGAAATCACCGTGCCGGAGTTGTTGCTGAAACAGCAGCAGCGTACCAAGGATATTTTCAATATCGTATTAGGCGCGATTGCGGGCATTTCGTTGCTGGTTGGCGGTATTGGCATTATGAACATCATGTTTGCGTCGGTCATGGAGCGCATTAAGGAAATCGGGACGCGGTTGGCTATCGGCGCGAAGAAGTCGGATATCGTCGCGCAGTTTTTGTCCGAAGCGATTCTGATCAGCGTTACCGGCGGCGCTATCGGCGTACTGTTAGGCGTCGGGCTGTCGCTGATTATCGAGAATGCGTTCGGCATTAAAGTCATTATTTCGTTTATGTCGGTAGTGATAGCCTTCGGGGTGTCGGCGGCAGTAGGTATTATTTTCGGTTATTCGCCCGCCAAACGCGCCTCCGACCGCGACCCGATAGAATCACTACGATACGAGTAGATGCGAATAGATGAAAGTGGAGAATTATACATTACAACAAACGGGTAAGCCGCGAAGCGGCGTAAACAGTAGCGCAGGCTGCAAAGCCTGCGGTTTAATTAGAAAATAGATGACGAAGATGAAAAGGATGAAAACAGCCGGGTTGCTGCTGGGGTTGCTGTTGTGCGCCTTGTGGGGCATGGCGCAAACTACGCAATCGGTGCAAAAGTACAATTACACCTACACGCTGGAGGAAGTGTTGGCGCTGGCTATGGAGCAGTCGCCCGATGCGATGCAGATGCGCAATACGTTTATGGCGAGCTACTGGCAGTACCGCTCGTACCGTGCAAGTCAGTTGCCGTCGCTGAACTTTTCGGCCAGCGCGCCCGATTTTTCACGCCAGTTGATTGAAGTTACCCGCACCGACAGCGCCGGTAATGCCATCAAAAACTATTCGTCCGACTTTTCGAGCCGGCTGAACGGGACGCTTTCGCTACAGCAAAATTTGCCGACAGGCGGCGTGGTATCCGTCATCTCGACCCTGCAACGGCAAGACCGCTTTCGGAATAGCTTTGCACAGCATGAAGGCGTCGAATACATTACCACGCCCGTGAGCATTAACCTCGTGCAATCAATCTTCGGGGTCAACCAGTGGAAGTGGGACCGTAAGATTGAGCCGTTGCGCTATGAAGAAGCCAAACGGAGCTACCTCCAGCAAATGGAGACCATCTCGCTACGGGCGATCCAGTATTTCTTCAACCTCGCGGCGGCGCAGCAGAATCTGGCTATAGCCGAATTCAATTATGCGAACAACGATACGCTACACAAAATCGCAACAGGGCGTTATAATCTCGGGACGATCGGCGAAAACGACCTGCTACAATCGGAGCTGAACTACCTGAATGCCGGCTCGTCGCTCAATCAGGCGCAACTCGATGTGGAAATAAGCCAAAACCGCCTGCGCTCGTTCCTTGGGTTCAACGAACTGGTTACGGTCTCGATCATCATCCCCCAAAACGTGCCGAGCCGGTTGCTCGATTTGGAACAGGTGATGGTGTGGGCGCGGAAAAACAACCCCGATTTGCTGGGCTATCAACGGCAACTGCTGGAAGCCGAAAAACGAGTAGCGGAAGAAGAGGCCTCTACCGGCGTACAAGCCGACATCAGCCTGTCGTTTGGGCTCAACCAGCAGGCCACCGATTTCACGGATGCCTATAACGACCCCCGCGACATGCAAACGGCGCGAATCTCCCTCTCCGTGCCTATTCTCGACTGGGGGCGCGGCAAAGGACGTGTGCGCATGGCTAAATCGAATCAGCAGGTCGTACAAACGCAGATCGAACAGGCCCTGGCCGACTTCGAGCAGGATGTATTGCTCAAAGTGCGGCAGTTTAACATGCAGGAAGTCCAGTTCCGCATCGCCGCCAAATCCGACACCGTCGCACAAAAACGCTACGAAGTATCGAAAGCCCGATTCCTGATTGACAAAATCACCATTACTGACATGAACAATGCGCAATTAGACCGTGATCGCTCACAACAAAACTACGTCGCCGCCCTGCGCAACTACTGGAACTACTATTACCTCCTCCGCCAACTCGCCCTGTACGATTTCATCGAGGACCGCCCGCTGGATACTGACTTCGATGCGCTGATTGAATAATCCGGTACTACTCCCGTAATCGCCCTGAGTGATCCCCCTGATGCGATCGACCCGTACAAAACCACCCATAAAAAAAGACGACCATTTGGTCGCCCCTCTTTCAGTCATTGAACGTCACACCGCCAACAGGCAATCGAAGAGCCATGCACGCTGCACGCCTAAATATCTATCAACAACTTATTCTCATCTGATTGAGCAAATATTTCAAACTGCTTTGTAAGGACATTGACAATGCGCTTCATATCAGCGTTGTCTTCTTCGGCAAGAGCGACCTGCCCGATATGATTAAGCGACTTATATACGGATGCAATGCTCAAAGAATGTACATCTAATGCCGGCTGGTAGGCATGATCGCGCGACTTGCGCCGCCCTTGTACATTGACTTCCGACAGGAGATTACATTGCTGCAAATCCTCGATGCTATTGCGGACAACGCGGTACGGCAAATTCAACTCATCTGTCAGTTCAGCGACAGTATACGGCACTCCGCCGTTTACAAAACGCTTAGAAATGAGCCTGGCAATCAGGATACCCGACACCTCCCGCTGGAACGGGCTGATGTGGTCGGACGTAGCTTCATAATGATAACGTTCCAGATTCTGGTAAGCGAATGCCAGCTCAGCCCCAAACAGGATAATCGTCCAACTGATCTGCAACCACAGACACAGCAACGGCAGAGCAGCAAAAGCACCGTAAATCGTGCCGTATTTCGACACCGTAATTTGCGAAAAGATATACATATTCTGCATCAGCTGGAAGGCGGTACCCGCAATGACTGCCGCGATAAACGCCGGCCCCATGCGTACCTTAGTGAACGGAACGGCAGCGTAGATAAACGTCAGGGCAAGAAACACCAGCAGAAAAGGTGCAAACGTGCCAAACAGCGGCCCAAGATGCTCAAGCACCGGAATATTCTGTATCCATGAACCAATATGATAACGCACCAGCAGCGAGATAGCCGTAGAAAATGCAATGATAATCGGGACAATCAAAATAAACGCCGAATAATCGGCAAACTTGCGCGACAGCGGACGCGGACGCTTGACCTGCCATACATCATTAAACGCACTTTCAATATTATTCAATACCTTAATCACCGACCACATCAGAAACACAACCCCCAGCGAACTCAGCAGACCGGTACGAGTATTGGCAATAGCGTTGTCGGCAAACCGGAGCAAAAACTCAATAATCTCATTATGCTCGCCGAGACTCTGTTCGAGAAAAATACGCAACATATCGGACACGCCAAGCCCTTTAGAAATAGCAAACAGTAAAGCCAGCAACGGCACAATCGCCATCAGCGAATAGTACGAAAGCGCCGAACAACGAATAATGACCTTATCTTCAAAAAAACGCCGAAAAGCAATAGTAAAAATCTTCAACTGCTTAATCAAAAACGCATCGCGACGCTTATAATGAACCATATCAACATGCCACATATCGTACATAATAAATCGAAAGGCGCGCTTATACAAATTAACCCATTTTTCTATCATAGCTATTATAGTTGAAAGCCAAAAATACAAAAAAAATCCCATGTACTACCAGATTTCTGCACAAACCGAAATTTTTTTTTTCATACATCAAATAGAATACGTAACTTTACGCACTTAATGAATCCATCACACAGAAATAAATATATGAACGACAACACTACGAGGAAAATTACGAATGCCTTGCTATCTGTCTATTGTAAAAACAACATAGAGACGCTTGTACGTTTGCTGGACAAACTGGGGATCACCATTTACTCTACCGGCGGAACACTTGACTTTATCGCCGGTTTGGGCATAGCGGCGCGATCGGTGGAAAGCCTGACAGGCTATCCGTCGATTTTAGGTGGACGTGTCAAAACCTTACATCCGAAAGTTTTTGGCGGCATTTTGGCATGCCGCGACAAAATACGCGACAACACGCAGTTGACCGATTACGAAATCCCGCCGATTGACTTAGTAGTAGTCGATTTGTATCCATTTGAACAAACAGTGCTATCGGGCGCCTGCGAAGAAGACGTGATCGAAAAAATCGACATCGGCGGCATCGCACTCATCCGGGCTGCCGCCAAAAACCATGCCGATACACTGGTGGTCTCGTCGCGCGAACAATATGCCGAAGTCATCGAACTGTTAAAAGACAGGCAGGGGACAACCTCCCTGCCCACACGCCGGCGCTTTGCCGCACACGCTTTCCGGCAAACAGCACAGTACGACACGGCGATTTTCAATTACTTCAACCGGCACGAAAACCTGCCGGCCTTCCAATCGTTTATTGTCGAACAAAAACCCTTGCGATACGGCGAAAACCCTCACCAGCAAGCCTCGTTTTTCGGACACTTCGACGACTTGTTCGACCAGTTGCACGGCAAAGAAATTTCGTACAACAACCTGCTCGACATAGATGCGGCCGTAGCATTAATCAACGACTTTAACGAACCGACCTTTGCCATCCTGAAGCATAATAACGCCTGCGGATGCGCGTCGGACAGCGACGGGCTACTCGCATGGCGTAAAGCGCTGGCGAGCGACCCGGTATCGGCCTTCGGCGGCATTATTGTAACCAACCATCCGGTCGAAGCGGCATGCGCTGAAGAAATCAACCAACTGTTTTTCGAAGCGATTATTGCGCCGGCATACACGCCCGAAGCGTTGGAATACTTGAAAGCAAAGAAAAACCGGATCATCTTGAAGCAAAAAAACGCGACACTGCCAGCCATGCAGTTCCGTTCGTTGCTCCACGGAGTGGTGCAGCAAACCCGCGACACACTTACGGAAACAGCCGTGCAGTTACAGCCCGCGACCGACAGGCAGGCGACCGGCGTAGAAATCGCCGATTTGATTTTTGCCAACAAACTGGTTAAGCACTCGAAATCCAACGCCATCGTACTGGCTAAAGAACGGCAACTGTTGGCCGGCGGCATAGGGCAGACCTCGCGCATCGACGCCCTGAAGCAGGCTATCGGCAAAGCGCAGACGTTCGGTTTCTCATTACAGGGGGCGGTCATGGCATCCGACGCCTTTTTCCCGTTTCCCGATTGCGTAGAAATCGCACAGCAAGCGGGCATTACGGCGGTAGTGCAACCCGGCGGCTCAATCAACGACCGGCAAAGCATTGACTACTGCAACCGGCACAATATGGCGATGCTGCTAACCGGCATACGGCATTTTAAACACTGAAAACATAAACAATAGAACATAGACAACTCATCACCCTATTAAAATGGCATTATCCTTTTTAACTCGTGAATTAGCAATTGATTTAGGAACTGCTAACACCATTATCATCCACAATGATAAAATTGTCGTAGACGAACCGTCGATTGTGGCTATCGACAAAAGCGACGGGAAGCTGATTGCCGTAGGCAAGAATGCCCAGGCCATGCACGGGCGAACCCACGAAAATATTAAAACCATCCGCCCGTTGCGCGACGGCGTCATTGCCGATTTTAATGCAGCCGAGCTGATGATTCGAGGTATGATTAAATTCATCTCTCAACGAAAAAGCAGTTTATTTACGCCGAGCCTGCGTATGGTAGTCTGTATTCCGTCGGGAAGTACCGAAGTAGAAATCCGAGCGGTACGCGACTCGTCGGAACATGCCGGCGGTCGCGACATTTACATGATCTACGAACCCATGGCGGCAGCGTTGGGCATCGGTATCGATGTAGAAGCGCCCGAAGGAAACATGGTAGTTGACATCGGGGGCGGGACAACCGAAATTGCCGTGATTGCATTGGGCGGTATCGTAAGCAACAAAAGCATCCGAGTGGCTGGCGACGGGTTTACGTCTGATATTCAGCAATACATGCGGCAACAGCACAATATCAAAATCGGCGAACGGACAGCCGAAGAGATTAAAATCTCGGTCGGCTCAGCCCTCTCCGAGCTGGCGGATAACCAGCCTGAGCCATATGCCGTACGCGGCCCCAACCTGATGACGGCCCTGCCGGTAGAAGTCTATGTAACGTATCAGGAAATTGCCCATTGCCTCGACAAATCGCTGGTCAAGATCGAATCCGCTATTCTCGGCGTGCTGGAACAAACGCCGCCCGAACTATATGCGGATATTGTACAGCGCGGCATTTACCTCACCGGCGGCGGCGCGTTGTTGCGCGGCCTTGACAAACGCTTGCACGATAAAATCAATATCCCCTTCCACATTGCCGAAGACCCGTTGCATGCCGTAGCGCGAGGTACTGGAATCGCGTTGAAAAATATAAGCAAGTTCCCCTTTCTGATGCGTTAATCGTTACATCCCGGCGAATTTGAATGAATACGTTCTACCGTTTATTTCTGAGACTGCGTGTATTTCTTGTATTCCTCGTATTAGAAATAATCGCGCTCGCACTGCTTTCCAATAGCAGCTATTTCCAACAGGCGGCGATCGTTGAAAATATCCGGCTGGTCAAGGCGCGGGTAGACGGTATATGGGATAACTGGACTTATTATTTTTCATTGAAAAAAAGCAACGAGCAATTGGCGCTGGAAAATACCGAACTGCGTAACCGCCTCCAATACTATCAGGAAAAATCCAATGCGCCGATCGAGGCCACCGTTACGGATTCGGCGGATGCGCCGGTGTATTCGTACGTATCGGCGAGGATTGTCGCGAATAACGTCAACACGCTGCACAATTACATGATGCTGAACGTCGGTTCACGGCAGGGCATAGAACCGGATATGGGCGTCATCGTACACAATGGCATTGTAGGGCTTGTAGTCACGGCGTACGAACACTATTCGCTAGTGAAATCACTGCTGAACGTCAACTGGCAAGTGAGCGCCAAATTAGCCGGGAACGGCTTCTTCGGCTCGCTGTATTGGGATGGAAAAAACGACCGCGAAATGATTTTGACCGAAATCCCGCAACACGTCACCGTGCACGTGGGCGACACAGTTATATCCAGCGGTCTTTCGTCGATATTTCCGTCTGATATTCCGATTGGCACTGTCCACTCGTATCGGGTAAAAGGCGGCAACTTTTACGAAATTACCGTGAGCCTGTTTATCGATTTCAGGAAAATATACGCAGTGAATGTCGTCAAACATTTGTACCGGGACGAATGGAAAACCCTTGAAGCATCCGAACGGTATGAATAATCATTCTCTTTCACGATTTTTATGGATAACCGGGCTGATAGCCATGCAATGCCTTATTTTCAGCCGGCTGCCGTTGGGGACATTCGTCTACCCCTGTATTTACGTGCTGTTTATTTTGTTTTTACCGTTCGGCTATTCGCGCATCTTTATACTGCTGTGGGCGTTTTTCATGGGACTGTGCGTCGACCTGCTGTCATCGGATGTCATCGGCATTCACACGGCCGGTGCGGTGATGCTGGCTTTTGCCCGTCCCCTCATACTGAAACTGTTCTCCACCAAAACGGATTTCGACGTCTATGCCCTGCCATCATCTAAAACGCAGGGATGGCAAGCGTGTACGGGGTACGTCGTTCTTTCGATGACGCTGTACCATCTGGTGTATTTCCTGCTGGACGATTTCGGATTCTACGATATCGCACATACACTGCTACGCACGCTGCTGAGCGCCTTATGCAGCACATTATTTATTATGCTGCTGCAAACCCTGCTGCCGAACAATCGTAAAACCACTGCCTCATAACGCCCATGAACGAGTACTCCAGAAAAAGCATGGTGATTTTCGGCACATTTGTGCTGCTGGCGTTGATATTGCTTGTACGCCTATTCTGGCTGCAAGTGGTGGATGAATCCTACAAGGTAACCGCCAATACGAATGTGTTGCGCTACGAGGTTCAATATCCGGCGCGCGGCCTCATTATTGACCGGAACGGTAAACGGATGGTCGAAAACCAAACGACCTACGATATTATGGTCGTGCCGCGCGAGTTGAAGGCATTTGACACACTGGCCTTTTGTACGATTTTCAAACTGGCGCCCGAGACCTTTAAAAGCGCCATTAACGATATTTACCGCCGTCGCCGGCAAATAGGTTACCAGCCGACGGTACTATTAAAGCAAGCGCCGGCGGAATATTATGCCGTGTTCCAAGAAAAAGCATTTAAATTTCCGGGATTTTATGCGCAGGCGCGTACTTTACGCAACTACACGCTCCCGATTGCCGGAAACCTCTTTGGATATGTAACCGAAGTAGACACGGGCACTATCCGGCGCAATCCGTATTACAAACCCGGCGACTATATCGGCAAAAGTGGCATCGAAGAAGCATATGAAGAATATTTGCGCGGACGCAAAGGCATGAACATCTTTGTGCGCGACGTCCATAACCGGATTAAGGAATCGTATCAGGAAGGTCGCTTCGATTCGGCGGCGGTGGCCGGAAAAGACTTGATTTGTACGATCGACAGCCAGCTACAGGAATACGGTGAATGGCTGATGAAAAATAAAGTAGGCGCTATCGTGGCCATTGAGCCTTCGACGGGAGAAGTGCTGGCGTTGATTTCGGCACCCGGCATTGACCCGACATTGCTGGTGGGCATCAACAAAAATTTCCAGCGTATGCAGTCCGACCCGCGAAAACCGCTGTTTAACCGGGCGATTATGTCGCCTTATCCGCCGGGGTCGACGTTCAAATTAGCCAATGCGCTTATCGGGTTAGACGAGCAAGTGGTTACGCCGTCGTCGCGTTTCAGTTGCGCCATGGGCTACCGGATTGGCGCCGGCAAAACGGTCGGCTGCCATGCGCATGCCTCGCCGATTGACATGCTGCAATCCATCCAGATGTCGTGTAATGCCTATTACTGTAACGTATTCCGCCATATCATCGACAATCCGGCCTGCGAAAGCGTCGAAGAAGGTTTTTTAAAATGGTGCGAATATGTACAAAGCCTGGGGTTCGGGCAAAAAACCGGCATCGACCTGCCGAGCGAACAGGCGGGGACGTTGCCTTCCGTGCGGCAATATAACCGCATCCACGGCGAAGGACGCTGGAAATCGCTTTCGATCATATCCCTGTCTATCGGGCAGGGCGAAATAGGCAGCACGCCGCTGCAAATGGCCAACTTTGCCGCCACCATCGCCAATCGCGGGCACTACTACGTACCGCATGTCGTGCGCAAAGTAGAAGGATTTGATCCGCCGGAAAGCTACAAGAAGCGGCATTACACGATGATCGATACGACCTGGTTTCCCACTGTCGTAGAAGGCATGTACCGCGCGGTGCATAGCGAGCCGGGGGCGGGCGCTACGGCGCGGATCGCCCAAATTTCGGGCATCGAACTATGCGGCAAAACCGGCACAGCGCAAAACCCGCACGGCGAAGACCATTCAACCTTTATTTGCTTTGCGCCGCGCCAAAACCCGCAAATAGCCATCGCCGCCTATATCGAAAACGCCGGATTCGGCGCTACATGGGCTGCCCCGATTGCCTCGCTGATGGTCGAAAAATATTTGAACAAACAAATCCTGCGTACCGATTTGGAACAGCGGATACAAGCCGGAATACCCACCGCCAAAATACAAAAAAAGCCATGAGAAAACATGCCCCTTTATTTCTTAAGTTAGACTGGGCGACAATCGGGCTTTACCTCGTATTAATCGGTATCGGGTGGATCAATATATATGCCGCCGTCTACAACGACGAGCACAGCCGCATTTTCGACTTCTCGCAACGCTACGGGAAACAATTGGTCTGGATTGCTTCGGCCTTCCTGATAGCGGCGTTCATCCTGCTGCTCGACAGTAAATTTTATTCCGTCTTCGGCTATCCTATTTATGGAGCAGTATTGCTATTACTGCTGTTCGTGCTGGTAGCCGGGACGGAGGTCAACGGCTCGCGCTCGTGGTTTATTATTGGGCCGGTGCGGCTACAGCCGTCAGAACTGGCCAAAACAGCTACCGCTATTGCCTTAGCCCGCATGATGAGCGCCTATGGCTTTGTCCTTTCCCGATGCGCCAACCTGTGCCGCATCGCGCTGGTGATAGCCTTGCCCGCAGGGTTAATCTTCCTGCAGCACGACACCGGCTCGGCCGTCGTATTCGGCGCCTTCCTGCTGATGCTCTACCGCGAAGGCCTGTCGGGATGGTTTATCAATATTGTCCTGTTTGCGATAACGATTTTTGTCTTGTCGCTCATTTGGGAAACCGTGTCGATACTGATGCTTTGCGCTATCATCGGCAGCATACTGTACATGCTCTGCCGCTGGCGAATTATGCGGCCGCTGATGCTGACAGCCGGTATTTTCGCCGTTTATTGGCTACTCGTAAAATGGCTGCTCCCGACATTCGACATAGCTGTTGCCCCCGATATGGTATTTATGGCGTTGTGCGCCGTAGCGGTGGTATTGGGCGCGATAATCGCCGTCCGGCACAGACTGCGCTACGTATGGTACATCCTCTGTTTCTTTATCGGGTCGATCGCGTTGATTTATTCGGTCGATTATGTATTCGACCATGTGCTGAAACCGCACCAGCGCGACCGTATCGAAAACCTGCTGGGCATCCGCGAAGACCTGCAAGGCGCAGGCTATAATGTGCACCAGTCGAAAATAGCAATAGGCTCGGGCGGCCTCACAGGGAAAGGGTTTCTGCAGGGCACACAAACCAAGTATAATTTTGTGCCGGAACAAAGCACCGATTTCATTTTTTGCACCATCGGCGAAGAATGGGGATTTATCGGGGCATTCGTCGTCATCGTCTGCTACCTGCTACTTCTTTTCCGGCTCATCATCATCTCGGAACGGCAGAAAAACGCCTTTGCACGAATATACGGCTATTGTGTCATCTCCATTCTGTTCTTCCACTTCATCATCAACATCGGCATGACCATCGGGCTGGCGCCGGTGATAGGCATCCCCCTGCCCTTTATCAGCTATGGCGGTTCGTCGCTCTGGGCGTTTACGATTTTACTGTTTATCCTCTTGAAATTAGATGCGGCGCGCTGGCGGTAGCAATTTTCGCCGTGCTACTTCCAAGGGCGCCCTTGAGACTTCTAATGGCGCCAACGAAACGCGGCTTTCGCTACGGCTATGGTTCGGAAAATTATATGTATAAAGGGAGGTCTTATCAGAAATCCCCAAATTCGGTAAGCGGTAGCTGTGCTAATGCTTTTTCGGTTTGCTCGGTGTTGGGGGCTTTGCCGTGCCAGTGGTGTGTGCCCTGCATGAAATCTACGCCGTAGCCCATTTCGGTGCGCATCAGAATCATGAGGGGCTTTCCTTGTCCTGTGGCGGCACGGGCCAAGTCGAACACACGGAGGATGTCGGCTATGTCGTTGCCTTGCATCGGGAGGGTTTTCCAGCCGAAGGCGCGCCACTTTTCGCCCAGATCGCCGATGTCGAGCACGTCTTTGACGGGGCCGTCAATCTGCTGGCCGTTCCAGTCGACGATGGCAATCAGGTTGTCGATATGGCGTGCGGCGGCAAACATGGCGGCTTCCCATATTTGGCCTTCTTCCGATTCGCCGTCGCCGATGAGCGCATAGACGGTGTGCGGGTCGTCGTTCATTTTCTTTGCCAGTGCCGCGCCGCAGGCTACCGAAAGCCCCTGCCCGAGCGATCCGGTGGCGACGTGGATGCCGGGCAGTTTCCATTCGGGCGACGGGTGTCCCTGCAGCGGCGAGCCTGCCTGCCGGAATGTGCGTAGCCGGTCGACAGCAAAATAGCCGGCGCGGGCAAGCACACTGTAGAACACCGGCGAAATATGTCCGATAGAGAGGAAAAACATATCGTGTCCCTGTCCGTCCGGTCGCCATGTGTCGGGTGATTGTTGCAGGATGTGAAAGTAGAGCGCCGTCAGCAGGTCGGCATTGCCCAGCGACCCGCCCGTGTGCCCTGACGCGGCGAGGTGGGTCATGCGGATGATGTCGCGACGCACTTGCGTAGCTAATCGTTGGAGTGTCGCGCTGTCGGAAATCATATATTAATGAGGCTTGGCAATGTTTTCGCGCATATCGGTATCGGCCTGGATATTCTTCATTTTATAGTAATCCATAATGCCCAGGTTGCCGGAACGGAAGGCTTCGGCCATGGCCAACGGGATTTGCGCTTCGGCTTCGATCACCTTCGCACGGGCTTCCTGCGCTTTGGCTTTCATTTCCTGCTCGAGGGCTACGGCCATCGCCCGTTTTTCTTCGGCGCGCGCCTGTGCAATATTCTTGTCGGCATTGGCCTGATCCATTTGCAGTACTGCTCCGATGTTCCGTCCGATGTCAATGTCGGCAATGTCGATCGAGAGAATTTCAAATGCCGTACCGGCATCTAATCCTTTTTCGAGTACAACGCGCGAAATGGAGTCGGGATTTTCGAGTACGCTTTTGTGCGACGCCGCCGACCCGATGCTCGATACGATGCCTTCGCCTACGCGGGCCAGTACGGTTTCTTCGCCTGCGCCGCCGACTAATTGCTTGATGTTGGCGCGCACGGTTACGCGGGCTTTTGAGATCAACTGAATACCGTCTTTGGCTACTGCGGTTACGGGTGGCGTATTAATCACCTTGGGGTTGACCGACATTTGTACTGCTTCGAATACATCGCGTCCCGCGAGGTCGATGGCTGCTGCCATTTTGAAGTCGAGCGGGATGTTGGCTTTGTCGGCCGAAATAAGGGCATTGACTACTTTCGGCACATGCCCTTTGGCCAGATAGTGCGCTTCGAGTGCGTTGGCGTCTAATTGCAGGCCGGCTTTCGTTCCGGTGATCATGGCCATGACAATCGTACTTGGCGGTACTTTGCGCCAGCGCATCAGCACCAGCTGCAAAAGCGAAATGCGTACGCCCGAAATCAACGCTTGAAACCAAAGCGTGATGGGGAAAAAGTATAACAGAATAAACAGGCCGACCACAATGATGGCTGCCCAAATCAAAATTAATGCTACGGTTGAATCCATTGTTTTATTTTTTAAAATTTATTACGTTTTTTCTTTGACGATGACTTTTATTCCGTCGATTTTCACAATCTCCACCGGTCGCGACGGGTTGATGATGCCTTCGTAGGCCGTTGCTTCGATTTTGACGTGGTCGAACAGCGCTGTTCCCATCGGCGCTAACCGTGTTATGGAGACGCCCTTCATGCCGATGTGTATCCCTTTGTCCTCGGGTTTGTCGAGGGCTTGCCCGGCGATGTTGTCGTGCAGCGTCAGCCGTTTCCATGTATTGGAACGGAGGGCGTACCACAGCAGCAGCGCGCCACAGAGGATGACGCTGCTGAGGATAATATGGCCGGTGGCTGCGCCCCGCATGTAGTAGGCCATGATCACCCCGCCGACTAACGCGATAATTCCCAAAATGCCTGCTATGCCAAAGCCGGGGATCAGCAGCAGTTCTACCAGCAGCAGAATCATTCCTAATACGATTAGTGTTATGATAAGCGCCATAATCCGGTTTAAAGAGATAATTTTGTCATGGGTGCAAAGGTAGTATTTTTTTTGACAAAATTCATTTAGTTTTCTATTCGTGTTTCAAAGCCTTGCGTCTGCAGGTAGTTTTGCAGTTGCAGGGCTTCGTCGGGCGAGGTAAGAGGGCCGACCATGTAGGTGGTGTGCCCGCGCGCTGTTTTTTTTACAATATCACGCGACGTGGCGGCTTTGACGGCCTGTTGCAACGCTGCCGGTAAACCGTTCGGAAATTCGCCCAGCACCAGATGGCAGGATGCTTTGAGGGTGTCGGCTGCCGGTGCAGGGGGTGGCGTCTGCCGTTGTTCGTATTCGCGGGCAGCGGGCAGCGTGGTTTTTTTACCGTCGATGGTGGCTGTCAGTATGGCGTCGCGGAAGTTTTTCCGTTTTACTTCGGAAAGCGCTTCGATGGCTTCGTCGTATGTCCGAAACTGGCCTATGTAATACAGGTATCGTTTTTTGTCGACCTGCTCGAATACCGGCGATAATCCTTTGAACACGCGGGCAGGCGCTTTTTGGTTATACGTGCCGGTTTGTATCCGGTACACCAGTCCGGCCATGTCTGCCGGATAAGGATGTACGACCGACGTTTTTTCTATGCGGAAGCGGAATGCGTCGTCCGTCATTTCTTCGACCGGCGGCGCTGTCGCAATAGCCGGAAACGCCACCGGTGCGCGGCGTTGCGGGATGAAGTCTTCCGGCGGCGCCGGCGTTTCGCGGGGCGGGTCAACCGACGGGCGGACGTCGGGCACAATCCCCTGCACCAACAACGCGGTTTCGGCGTCCTGTATTGCATGGATGATCTGGCGGATGTCGGCCTGTACGCGCGACAGGTCGGTTTCATATTCCAGAATGGTCGCTTGCATGGCTGCCCGCTCGAGAGCATCCGTCCGTTCGCCGTAGTTTTTGCGCAAGGCGAACAGGGTCTGTTGCAGGGTTTGTTCGTCGGCTTGCCGTTGCGCCAGTTGTTGGTAGAGGGTGTGGTCGGCGCTGTCCGCCGGTGCGGGGATGGCGGCCGGCGCGGGGATGGCGGCCGGTTCCAGTTTTCCGATTTGTTGTATCTCTTGTATCGAATAGCTCAATCGCTTGATGGGATTTGCTTCGAGCGTAATCCGGTAGAGAGAGAGGCTGTCGTTTTTTTGCTCGCGCGAGGAGACAAACAAGGCGGTCGTACCGGTCAGATTCGGTACAAACAACCAGTCGTCGCAGGGCGACGAGTAGGGGAATCCGAGATTTTCGGGTACGCCCCATTCCTGCGTCGCCGGATTCCATGCGCTTTTG
>JAIRKX010000096.1 GCA_031259805.1 Prevotellaceae bacterium
ATATTTTTATAAAATTACGTAATTACGTAATCGCAAAGATAAATAAAAAATCGGATATGCAAGCATCTATGCGATTTTTTTTATAATATTACGTATTGGAGGGAAATGTTAGGGGTTAATAGAATAGAAAAAGTATTGAACTACGCTCCACCGACGGTATCGGTCTTAAAACGAAAGCGGGATAATCTCCCGCTTTTTTATTGCCCTCTTACGTCTATCTGCTCTACTGTTACCGGCTGTCGCTGTGGCCTGGCGCTATCGTCTGTAAGCACTACCTCAAAGGTCATTGTGTATTCATGCAGCCCATCGCGGCGGCGCACGCGGGCGAGCGTTTTTCTGACCAGCCGTCCGTAACGGGCGGGCGTTCCTGTCCATCCGTGTAGCAGGCGGTGTATTTCGCGCAATAAATCGAATACGCGCGCAGCTTTTTCGCGTTGCGCCGCCGGCGCAGCGGCAGAGGAATGGCTCAAAATCATATCTACAATGCGGATTTGTACCATAATATCCCCCAACTGTACCCGTTGTCCTTCGTTGCTGTACGTGGCGTTCTGCACGTCAATGAGCGCGCAGGGGAACTTCACCGGCGGCATGCCTTCGTAGAAGTCCACCTGTCCCCAGTCCAAGTCCACGTACGCCAGTAGCGGGCTGTCATCCGCCTGTACCGCCGCTGCGAGGCGGTTTTGAATGTCGGTCAATAATTGTTTCATTTGATAATTTGTTTAAGTTTCCTGTCGAGTTCCGATATTACAAGTTTATCTAATTCTGCGCTGTCGCCGATAAACTGGCGTTTCGGCAATTTTTTTGTGCCTTCGTTGTGGTAGGGCGCGTAATGGACGTCGCTGTATACAATGACGCTCCCCCTCTGTGGGCCGTAGTCAATACTGCGGCTCAGGTTGCGTGTTTCGCCGAACAGGATGCGCCTGCCTGCGGCGGTTTGTCCGCGCGGGGTCTCGCGCGGGTGCGTCCGGCGTTTCACATCCGGCCACGGTTGCAGTCCCCGGTTCAGGAAGCCCTGCCGGTCGAAGTTCTGGGTAAAGAAGCCGGTGGCGGTTTTGCCGACAATAGTTGGCGCACCGTTAGGGCCGGTGTCTTCGATGAATTTCTTTACTTCGACAGCCATTTTTGCAAGTCCTTTTGTAAACTGTTTCGGTGTCATTTTTTTTACGATTTAAATGTTTGTTATTTGGTATTTAAAAAATGTTTTTGTATCTTTGTAACGAGTTTAGGACAGCACGGCTGACCTGCGAGGTCAGGGGAATTCTAAGCAATAGCGGACAATAGTAATATTGTCCGTTTTACTTTCTTGTAAATTCATATAATTTTCCATCATTTATAATGATTATCTTTGTAAGGTTTTTACGCGATTCCATCCCCCATTGCCTATCTATAACATTTTGAATATATGTTTCCGAGATTTGTTCCGTCGTTTTTATAATTACCACATCCGACTGTTTGGCGGCCTTTCCTATATTTTTACTCAAACTCGTTTTACGGCTACTTTTAAACTCTACAATAGTGCCATCTATAACCGCGTCCGGGTTTTTTGCATAGTGATTTTTTGCGTAATTTGCACCAAAATACCGCTCCCTTTGCACTTTTTCCTGAAAGCCTATCTGTGGCAACAACCTGACATTTTTATACCCATTATCCAGCAATAGCGCAGCTATTTCGCGATTTCCAGCCGCTTCGTTAGCTTTATCGACAAGTAAATGCTCTCTGTATGTCTTGCCTGTGGGGGACGTTTTTTTGACAAAAGCTACGTCAATTGGCAGTTGCAGGAGGGCTTTGTCGTCCACCCATGCCGGGGCGCGGTTGTTTCTTGCGAAGTAGGGATGCTGCGCGGTAACCAGTTCGCCTGTGTCGGCGGGGTTGCCGTCGAGACCTTTGGCGGGCGGTATGTCTTTGGGCGTTTCTCCGGAAGCGGGCTTGTCGGTGGTTCGCCAGTCGCATTTGCAGTTGTATTCGTTTCCGGGCTGGTTACGTTGCCAGAAAGGGTCGTCTTGCGGGAGTATCAACCCGACAAAGGCGAGGTGTTCCGGTCGCGGGCTGGCGCTGGCGGTTTTCAGCCATTCGATATTGGGATACAAAAACTTTTCCTCGCCGAACCGTTGCCATTGCTTCGCCGTGCGGCTGCGGGCTATCAATGTATTGTATTCTGTGCGCTGGTAGGCGTTGTATGCGCCTATGCGCGCTTTGGCGAATTTTTTAAATTCGTCTTTTGCCATGCCGCCCTGCCGGGCGGCGTCTAATTTCCTGCACAGGTCATAGGTTTTGTACGTTCCGAATCGCCCGGCGTTGATACGCAGTTTGTGTTCGAGTTCGGGGTACTTCCTGCCTGCCCCGAAGACAGTGGTTACGGCTTTGTCGTAACCGCCGGCATAGCGGTTCAGCAGGCGGTCGTTCACGCCGCCTGTGCCGTGTTCGTAGAGGTCGTCGATGAGTTGGTCGTCGCCTTTGAGGGCAAGCGTTGTCGCGCCGGGATAATGGCAGCCGCAGGCGCACCCTTTTGGGTGGTATAAATCATGTAAGGCTTGTATGTGGGGGTCGGCGGCAAAGCCCGTCGCGCCTACCCCTGCCCGAAAGGGTCGGGTTCGTGCGTCTTTACGCCGGTAATGGCAATGTTGTATTTATCAATGAAGTATTGCGGGTCTATCTCGTAACTGTTCAGCAGCATCTGTTCGATGTTCCGCATCTGTTCCGGCGTGTATTCTGCGCTGTCGTCCCACTCGAAGGTGTAGCCCTGCACCGGGAATCCGTGCAGCAGCATCTTCGGCATCAACTGGAAATTGATAAGGAATTTCAGGCGGGTGGCGAATGCGGTTTTGATTTCCTCAAAGCCGCGTTCGTGTACTTCGCCCTGTGCGCGGCTGGCGCCGTCTTCAAAAGCCATTGTTTGCCCGGCAAGCCCGATGGAAATTTCTTTATTCGCACGGATAATGCGTTCGTCAAACACTTTGAAGGCGTCTCCTTTGGCGGTTTCAATCAGTTTCAATTCTACGCCGGCAGGGAAAAAGCCCCACGTATTATTGCCGAAGTTGGATAACATGTTTTCCACTTTCACCCGGTCGGCATCATTGCGCGTCTGCGTGGTGGCATAGATGATAGGAATACCAAAGCGTTCGGCGAAGTTGTCCCAGAATATCTGCACATGTTTTTTGCTGATTACATGCGGCGAGATT
>JAIRKX010000106.1 GCA_031259805.1 Prevotellaceae bacterium
AATTTGTGCATCCAATTTAGATTTGTTATATTTGTAAAAATAATAGCGATAGTTTTTTATTTTTTTACTCTTATTGCTATTAATTTTTTATTTTTTTAGGCTATTTTATTACAGTTATAAAGTTATGAAACCGGATTGGGATGCACTGAGCCGACTCATTGGAAATACGCCGATGATTGGCATTCAATATCGTTATAAAAATAAAGAGCGAACCGTATATGTCAAATGCGAACACTATAATTTGACCGGCAGCATTAAGGACCGCATGGCGTTGTATATCCTTCGGAAATCATACGAAAGCGGTTCGCTGACGCCCGAACAGACGATTGTCGAGGCGACAAGCGGTAATACCGGCATCGCTTTCTCGGCCCTGGGGCGGCTGTTGGGGCATCGTGTGTGTATCATCATGCCCGACTGGATGAGCGTCGAGCGCAAATTGATGATTAAAAGTTACGGGGCGGAAATTATTCCGGTATCCAAAGAACAGGGGGGCTTTTTGGGAAGCATCCGGCTGTCGCGGGAAATGGCCGGCGACAATCCGAAGGTGTTCCTTCCCTGCCAGTTCTCTAACGAGGCTAATAGCTGCGCGCATCAGGAAACGACCGGCAAGGAAATACAAATACAGTTGGCGCGGAAAGGCTTAACGCCCGACGCTTTTGTGGCCGGCGTCGGCACGGGCGGCACGGTCGTCGGCGTGGGGCGCACCCTGCGGACAGCAGCCCCGAAGGTAAAAATACATCCGCTCGAGCCGGAAGAAAGCCCGACGATCACCACCGGCTACAAGGTCGGCGCGCATCGCATTCAGGGTATCTCCGATGAATTTATTCCGGACATCCTCCATACCGGCCAATGGGACGAGGTCGTACAGGCCTCCGACGGCGACGCTATTCTCATGGCGCAACAACTGGCCTCGTCGTTAGGGTTGGGCGTCGGCATTTCGTCGGGCGCGAATCTCGTTGGCGCTATCAAACTGCAAGACCTATACGGCGACCGGTCGGTTGTGGCCACCGTATTCCCCGACAGTAATAAAAAATATCTCAGTACCGATTTAACCCAATCCGAACCGGCTAAAGAATGCTACATCACGCCGCAAGTAACACTATTGGGATTTTGCGTGCTGGAAAAAGCGTATGGGTAGCGGGGTGAGGTACAAGGAATGAATGTGGATGACTGTACGAAGGGATGAATCGGCGACAGCCCGCTGTGTCTCTCTGTGCCGCCGCTGTGTCTCTCCGTGTAACATTGCTCCAAAAACGTCGACAGATTATCCAAAGGACAGCATCATGCGAATTTGTATAAAATTTATACAAATTCGCATGACTCAAAAAAAATAGCTACCTTGCGCGAAATTAAAAATACCTCACATCATGAAAAAATACATTTTTCTTTCATTCGCTGCAATGTTGATGGCTTGCAGCGTTCCGGAAACGGGCTTTTACAGTTTCACGGTTAAAACGATTGATGGCGACGACTTTTCCCTATCGCAGTTAAAAGGCAAAAAAGTGTTGGTGGTCAACGTCGCCTCGCATTGCGGACTGACGCCGCAATATGAAGCGCTGCAAGCCTTATACGACCGATACAAGGATCGTAATTTTGTGATTATCGGTTTTCCCGCTAACAATTTCGGCGCACAGGAACCGGGAAGCAATGCCGAAATCAAAGCCTTTTGTACCACTAACTACGGTGTAACATTTCCGATGATGGCCAAAATTTCCGTACAGGGCGACGCTCTCGCACCGCTCTACAAATGGCTTACCTCCAAGGCGGAGAATGGCAAGGAAGACGCCGAAGTTCGCTGGAATTTCCACAAATTCCTGATCGACGAAACGGGTCAGTGGGTTCGCTCCATCGACCCGCGTACCCTCCCGACCGACGAAAGCATTGTCGCATGGATTGAAGAATTAGAAATTAAGTATTAGGAATACCTGTGAACGACATTCTCAACGCTCAATGAATATAGCCGATTTTGCAGCCATCGATTTTGAAACAGCGAACCATCATTCATCCAGTATTTGCAGTGCGGGCGTAGTAATTGTCCGCCAAGGGAAAGTGACGGACAGGATTTACCGCCTCATTCGTCCCGAGCCGGAATGGTATTCGTATTGGACTACGCGGGTACATGGTTTGACGGCTGCCGATACCGGGAATGAACCGGCATTCCCGCAGGTTTGGAAAGAAATCGCTCCGAAAATTGCCGGTTTGCCGCTGGTGGCGCACAACAGTTCTTTCGATGAAGGCTGTTTGCGGGCTGTGCATCGCGTTTATCAGATGGGTTATCCCGATTATGCATTTCATTGTACTTGCCGCGCTTCGCGCCGTGCGTTCGGAAAAATGCTGCCCAATCACCAGTTGCATACCGTGGCGGCATTTTGCGGTTTTAACTTAAAGAACCATCATCACGCACTGGCTGACGCGGAAGCATGTGCGGCGATAGCGATGAGAGTCTTTGATTTTTTATAGTCTGTACAAAAATCAACGTGCAGATAAAAAAAATGAACAGGAAAAGTTTTAATAGACAATCACGGTCAGCTCTCCGTAAGTGGGCGAGATGTGACAGCAGTCAATATCGAATGTGACGGCGTGCCGGACGATGGTTCGTTGCCTGAGAATGCCCGTAAATTCAATCACGACGCGCGTATTCTCGTGGCCTTTGACGAAGGCGTCGGTCAGGAATATGTAATCGCCCGTGGCACACATTTTTTTCCATAGGACGGAATCCGCGAGCGGAGCGGCGACAGGCGTACGGTCGAGCATGTTGGTGAGTTTAAAAGTGTCCAGCGCCACAGGTTGCTGCAGCGTGTCGCGCACGTGGAGGTACACCGTATCTACCTGTGTTGAGCATACGGCCATCCCGCAGTCTTTCGGGTCTACTTCTGCACAGGCATAGCAAAACAGGGCGCAGAGAGGAATCAGTAGTGGTGTTTTCATCGTTTTTATACCGGTAATTTCAGTTGCTTGTTTTCTTCTTCAAAGTAATTGATAAATGCTTTATTGACCATGCGCATGCCGCCCGGCGTAGGGTAATTGCCGCTAAAATACCAGTCGCCCATGTTATTGGGGCAAGCGATATGCAGGCCTTCGAGCGATTGATAAACCAATTCTACTTCGGCGCGCATCCCTTTAGGTCGCAGGAGGGCGACAATTTTCCGTGAAATTTCTTCGGGAGTAAACGGACGATAAATATCTTTTACATGATTTACTAATTGGTCATTTACTGCATTGACCTGTTGTTTGCAACGATTGTATACGTCCTCAATAAGCCATGCCTGATTGCGTTCCTTGAGCAGATCAATGGCGGCCAGAAAGGCGCAAAACTCCTTCATCCGCGACATCTCAATGCCGTAACAGTCGGGGTAGCGGATTTGCGGGGCGGAACTTACTACGACGATTTTCTTCGGCTCCAAACGGTCAACGATTTTCAAAATGCTTTGCTTTAATGTTGTTCCGCGTACAATGCTGTCGTCCACAATGACAACGGTATCTGTCCTCGGGCGAACGACGCCGTAGGTTACATCATAGACGTGTTCCACCATGTCGTTGCGCGAAGCATCTTCGGTGATGAATGTCCGCATTTTAGCGTCTTTCACCGCTATTTTTTCTATGCGCGGCCGCTCGGTGATAATTTGCCAGAGTTCATCGGGCGACAATAATTTGCCGGCATTGATAATTCGTTGTTGTTTATCACGCAGCATATAGTCTTCGATGCCTTTCATCAGGCCGTAAAAAGCGATTTCGGCCGTATTGGGAATGTAGGAGAAGATGGTGTTGTCCGTATCGTATTGAATTGCTTGCAGCACCTTATCGGTCAATTGTTCGCCTAATTTTTTGCGTTCGTGATAAATGTCCCTGTCCGTACCGCGTGAAAAATAAATGCGCTCGAACGAACAGGCACGAAACTCTTTAGCCTCCATAATTTGCACGAGCGAATAATCACCGTCTTTTTTTATAATAATGGCCTGCCCGGGAAGCAGCTCGTGTACGTCGTGCGCCTGCGCCCGCAATGCCGTTTGAATGACCGGACGTTCCGAGGCAACAACCATTATTTCATCGTCCAGATAGTAAAAAGCGGGGCGGATCCCGTGCGGGTCGCGCACCACAAATGCATCGCCCTGTCCGACGATGCCGCAAATAGCATAGCCGCCGTCTAATTTTTTCGTGGTTTCGCGCAGGAGAAACGGGATATCCAATTCCTTTTCAATCGTTCGTGCAATTTGCAGCCGCGGCATGCCGGTTTCGCGGTAACGCATGTACAATTGTTCGTTTTGCCGGTCGAGCAGATGCCCCATGCGTTCGAGCAGCGATACCGTGTCGGATGTATTATGCGGGTATTGCCCGATGTCCACCAATTGATTAAATACTTCGGTGGCATTGGTGAGGTTGAAATTGCCGGCCACTACCAAACTGCGCGAGCGCCAGTTGTTGCTGCGCATGACGGGATGAACGAAATCAATCGTGCGGCGGCCTTGCGTTTGGTAGCGGAGATGCCCTAACAATACTTCGCCGGCGTATGGAATATGCTGCCGCACCCATTTTTCGTCGCCCGCAGGATTTTTCTGCAGCGGTTCAAAGCCGGCGATTATCTCGTCGAATACGTCGCGGAGCGGGCTGGAGGAGTTGGAGCGTGTACGGTTCATATATACATCGCCGGGCGTGGGGTGTAGCTTGACCGACGCGACTCCCGCGCCGTCCTGTCCCCGATTGTGCTGCTTTTCCATGAGCAGGTACAGTTTTTCAATGCCATAGCTCCACGAACCGTACCGTTCTTTGTAATACGACAGCGGTTTCCGTAAACGTATCAGGGCAATGCCACACTCGTGCTTGAGACTTTCAGCCATAACTGTTT
>JAIRKX010000163.1 GCA_031259805.1 Prevotellaceae bacterium
TCTTAACTCTTAACTCTCACCTCCCGTTGATAAAATCGGCAAAAATCCCTACCTTTGTACAAAATTCAATGATATGATAACACAAGAGTTATTAACGCCTGCGAGTATAGTCGTGGTAGGAGGGTCGGAGGATGTTCGTAAGCCCGGCGGTAAAGTAATAAAGAACCTGTTGGATCATGGTTTTAAAGGAGATTTATATGTAGTCAATCCGAAGGCTGATCGGGTGCAGGGTGTGCCGTCGTTTCGTTCGGTCGAGGCATTGCCGCCGGTCGATTTGGCGATACTCGCCATCCCTGCTGCCGCCTGTCCCGCAGCTGCGGATGTGCTGGCGAAGCAGAAAGCGACCAAAGCGTTTATCGTACTCTCGGCCGGCTTCCACGAGGCAGGCGAGGCCGGCGCGGTGTTAGAGGCGCAGCTCGTACAGACGGCCAACGATGCCGGCGCATGCCTGATCGGACCGAACTGCATCGGGATGCTCACGACGCACTACGCCGGTATCTTCACGACGCCCGTCCCCACGCTGTCGCCCGACGGCATTGATTTTATTACGGGATCGGGCGCAACGGCAGTATTTATTCTCGATGCGGCCATACAGAACGGCCTGCGCTTTTCGAGCGTCTATTCAGTGGGCAACTGCGCGCAAACGGGCGTGGAAGATGTGCTGGAATACCTTGATCTCACTTACCGCGACGGCGAAAGCGCCCGCGTAAAGATGTTATACATCGAACACATCAGCAATCCGAAAAAACTCTTGAAACATGCCTCGTCGCTTATCTGCAAGGGAGCGCGGATTACGGCGATAAAAGCCGGCAGCAGCGAGGCGGGCAGTCGTGCGGCCTCGTCGCATACGGGCGCGATGGCCAGCCCCGATATGGTGGTCAAAGCGTTATTCCGCAAGGCGGGAATCATCCGCTGCCACAGCCGCACGGAATTGGTAACGGTCGCCGGAGTGCTGATGCACCCTCTGCCTGCAGGCAAAAACGTAGCCATCGTAACGCACGCCGGCGGCCCGGCGGTGATGATGACCGACACGATGTCCTATCACGGCATTAACGTACCGATCATCGAAGGCGACAAAGCGCAGGCGCTACTCGCAAAACTGTATCCCGGCTCGTCGGTCGCCAACCCGATTGATTTCTTAGCCACCGGCACTGCCGAACAATTAGACGCCATCCTCGACGCCTGCCGCAATGATTTTAAGAACATCGACGCCACGGTCGTTATCTTCGGCAATCCCGGACTGGTACAAGTGTTCGACGTATACGACGTCATCGACAAACAGGTGCGCCTTTCGGCTAAACCGATATACGCCATCATGCCGACGGTAATTAATTCACGGGAGGAGATTGCGGCGTTTATCGCCAAAGGACATGTGAGCTTCCCCGACGAGGTGGTTTTCGGCCATGCACTGGCCAAAGTCATCAATACGAAAGGATATAAATGTGAAGATGTCAAGAAGTATAAGCAGGAAGAATTTATCGACTATCATGCTATCCGCACGGTCATCGAACATGCCGACAACGGCTATCTTTCGCCCGAAAAGACCATGATATTGCTCGATGCGGCAGGCATTCCGCGCGTCGACGAAGCCGTAGTAACATCGGCGGACGAAGCGGTGAAAGCTATCGAACGGTTGAACTTCCCTGTAGTGATGAAGGTCGTAGGCCCCGTCCACAAATCCGACGTAGGCGGCGTATCGCTGGATATCTTCAGCAAAGTGGTCGTCCGCAGCGAGTACCACCGGATGATGCGCATCCCCGGCGCTACGGCTGTGCTGATACAACCGATGTTAGGCGGCCTGCAACTGTTTGTCGGGGCTAAGCGCGAGATTCCTTTCGGCCATACGATTCTCTGCGGCATGGGCGGCATCTTCGTCGAAGCGTTGCACGACATAAGCTCCGGTCTGTCGCCCATTTTCCTCGACGAAGCGGAAGATATGATTCGCCGGCTACGCGGATACAAAATCCTGCAAGGCCTGCGCGGAAAGAAACCGATCAACATCGCGCTCTTTGCCGAAATCGTAACGCGCGTCTCCGCCCTCTGCGAAGCCGCCCCCGAAATCGCCGAAATAGACCTGAATCCGTTATTGGGCGATGCGAAGAAGATAACAACAGTGGATGCACGTATAAGAATTGAACGTGTGAGTCGGGAGGCAAAACACAACACAGCATAATGAAAACAATTATACCATTAAATTTATCGGAAGGAAAAACAGTCCCGATTGTTACCGGACTTACTGCCGATGAACTGGCGGAGTACATCCCGTCGCCCGGCACGGTCATTGCCATTGTCGACAAGCAAGTGGAAGGCTGGTTCGGGCGTTACTTCGAGGGCGTCCCGTACAGCACGATGGTTGCCGACGAGTCGTTGAAGACTCTCGATACGATCGAGCGGCTGACGGTCGGCCTGCTCGAGTCGGGCGCTGACCGCGACACATTTCTTTTAGGTGTCGGCGGCGGGCTGGTGTGCGACGTAACCGGCTTTTTGGCGGCTACCTATATGCGCGGCATTCCTTTCGGTTTTGTGCCGACCACGTTGCTGGCACAAGTGGATGCGGCGTTAGGCGGAAAGAACGGCGTCAACGTACATGGCTATAAAAATATGTTAGGTACATTTACGCAGCCCGAATTTCTGCTCTGCTGCACCGACGCTCTCGCTACACTCAACGACCGCCTGTATCGCGCCGGCATGGCCGAAGTCATCAAGATTGCGCTGGCCGCCGACGCCTCGCTGTTTACCTTCATCGAACAACATGCCGAAGCTCTCGCCGCCCGCCGCGACGACGTGCTCAACGAGATTATCCGCCGCGCCGTCAGCCTGAAGATTGCCATTGTCGAGCGCGACGAAAAGGAAAAAGGCGAACGGCGCAAACTCAATTTGGGACACACCGTAGGGCATGCCATCGAACGCACGGCCGACGATATTCTGCATGGCGAGGCGGTCAGTATCGGGCTGGCCTGTGCCGCTCGGTTTTCGCACCGGCAGGGATGGCTCGCTGCCGGCGACTGCGAGCGAATCACCGCGCTTTTACAATACTTTCACTTGCCGACCACCTGCGCCATCCCCGCCGCAGACCTGCACGACGCCATCCTGCGCGACAAGAAGAAAAGCGGCGTGCTCCTGCATTACATTGCCTTGTCGGAAATCGGTAAAGCCGTCGAAACAGCCGTCGACATTATGAACTATGAGTTACAAATTATATGTGCATTATGAATAACTCTTCACCCCTCAGGTATTACGCATTACGCCTTGCGCTCGGCATACTGCGTTTCCTGCTTTATCTATTACGCCTTACGCCTCACGTTTCGTACCATGCGCCCTACCAGTCGCTCCTTGCGCTTTATACTTCGCCCATTTGTGTGTCGCTGGCGGGCTATAAATATAAGGACTGCTTGGAAGCCATGAAACAAGGCGACATGGCCGAAATCCGTTTGGATACGATGAACCTGACCGTTGAGCAAACGAAGAACCTGTTTCGCTCGGCGACCGTGCCGCTTATCGCTACCTTTCGTCCGGGCGATGCGTCCGACACGCTGCGCGAAGAACATCTGCGCACCGCCATACACGCCGGCGCCGCTTATGTCGACATCGAACTGGATGCGCCGTACCTGAACTCTCTCATGCAGGAGGCACGGACACACGATTGCAAGGTGATACTCTCCTATCACAATTCCACCCACACGCCGGGCGCCAAAGCATTGAAACGCATCGTGCAGCAGATGCAGGCGCACCGGCCGGACGTCCTGAAGATCGTAACACATGGCCTGCGGTCTTACGATCGTTTGCAACTGTGGAGTCTTTACGGGATAGCGTCGAATCTGGTGGCCTTTTGTACGGGCGCCAACAGCGGAGAATCGCGTATCGCCTCCGGACTGGCAGGCGCTCCGTTCATGTACGCCGCGCCCAACGACGGCCCGCCCACCGCCGACGGCCAGTTCACCGTAGCGCAATTGAGAAACGTGAAACGTGATGCGTAAGGCGAGTGCTTCACAAACCACAAATCATAAATTCACAAACCACAATGATAAAATTTGCATTAACCGGATTCAACATTCAACACAGCAAAAGCCCTGCGCTATTTGCGGCGGCGTATCACAACAACCGGCGATACTCCTACGAACTGCTAACAGCCGCAAACATTAGAAATGCGATAACTTCCTTTCGCACCATTCCGTTACAGGGAATGAACGTAACCGCACCCTTTAAACGGAAAGTATTGCTATACGTCGACCTGTTTAGCGAAGAGGTCGAACGTACAGGCGCGGCCAATGTTGTCATTCGTCGGGGCAATAAACTGATTGCCCGCAACACCGACGTCCTCGGCGTTACGGACGCCTTTATTCAGAACGGCGTATCGGTACAGGGCAAGCGGGCTATGGTATTAGGCGCAGGCGGGGCGGGACAGTCGGCGGCGTACGCCTTAAAACAGGGTGGCGCCCACGTATTTTGGGCAAACCGCACGATAGCCGGCATGAAACAAGTGGCGCAGCGATATAAAATCAAACATATGCCCCTGATTAAAGCGCCGGCACACATCGCCCAAGTGGATTTGATTGTAAACACGCTGCCGCTGCGCACATCCGACATCCTGCAAACCCTGCCTCTGAACGAATCGCACGTCGTACTCGACGCCAACTACGAATATAATCCCCTGCAACAGCTGTCCGCCGAGAGACACGCACGCTACATCAGCGGACTATCGTGGCTGCTGTGGCAGGCGGTACCGGCTTTCTTCTATTTCACCGGCGTCATGCCCGATATACCGGCAATGAGGAAAGTACTGTTCCGGAACGACGAAACGGATGAAAATGGACGAAACGATGAAATGACGCTCAGCCCCTTCGGGAACGAGAAGTGAAACAATATTCAATCAACAATGCGTTACTTTATACACTTAGCTTACAAAGGCACGAACTACCACGGCTGGCAGGTGCAGGCCAACGCACATACGGTACAGGGCGAGTTGAACCGCGCGCTGTCGGCGCTGCTGGGAGAGGCGATTCGGACTACCGGCGCCGGACGCACCGACACAGGCGTGCATGCCACGCACTTTACCGCACACTTCGACAGCGAACGCTACGCCTGCCTGCCGACCGCGACGAACGTCGTACATAAACTGAACTGCATCCTGCCCGACGACATCTGCGTGGCCGGCATCCATCCGGTAGCCGACGATGCCCATGCCCGCTTCGACGCCCGCAGCCGCACCTATAAATACTATATACACACCCGCAAAAACCCCTTCAATACCGAACTTTCGACCTGCATTCCCTTTACCCTCGATCCGCTGGCTATGAACGAAGCGGCGCAAACGCTATTCGACTACACCGACTTCACCAGCTTTGCCAAACTGCACGCACAGACCAAAACCAACTGCTGCCGCATTACGAAAGCCCTCTGGACGACGACCGACAACGGACTCGTATTTACCATTTCAGCCGACCGCTTTCTCCGAAACATGGTACGCGCCATCGTCGGCACGCTGATTGATGTCGGGCGCGGTAAAATCACCCGCGACGACATGCGCCGCATCATCGAACAAAAAAATCGTTGCGACGCCGGCAGTTCCGTCCCTGCTAAAGGGCTGTTTCTGGTGGCGATTGACTACGGACGGCAAGCATGCCTCCAGACAATGGACGCCGCACCCCTCCTTTTTTAAAACTACTTTTTGGTTAGTTTAAGGAAAAAACATACCTTTGTCATCGCTTCTTTGGCACCTGTGATTTTTGATTAACTCTTTAAGTTAATCAAAATCCCTTTTCTTTTTTTCCATTCTCTCATTTTTAATCATTTCTATCGTCCGGCGCCGCTCTTTTTTCCGGCGCTAATTTTATTTCTCTCATTTTTATAATATCCTTATACCTTTCTGTTTACTCTTTGCCGTTTTTTAAAAAATAC
>JAIRKX010000068.1 GCA_031259805.1 Prevotellaceae bacterium
CAAAAACGGCGACTTGATTGCCGATGCGACGGGCGCGGACTATACCCCGCCGGATACGCTTATGCCCGGCGTGTATACCTATACCCGTAAGGTTAACGACCAAACGTGTAACATCATGCCGCAGGCCTCGACGGGCAGCTGGGTGCTGACCGTAGGCGAAGCGCCGTCGGTTACCCTCTCTGCCGCCAGCGCTACGGTCTGCACCGGAGCGGAGGTTACGCTGACAGCTACCGCCACACCTGCTGCCGCCGAGTATTCCTTTAATGGCGACAACAACTGGCAAGCGGGAAGTACGACTGTCGTAACGGTAAATAACGACACGACTTTTACAGTGAAAGCCCGCTCCGTGTTGGGCTGCGAATCGGCGGAAGCGACGACGACGGTTACGGCGGCGACCATACCTGTGATTCCCGCCGCCGAACCCGCCGACCAAGCGGGCTGCTCCGGCGCATCGGTTACGTTTACAATGACGGCGCAAACGGGCGTAACCTATACATGGTATCGCTTCTCCGGCGCCTCGCTGAGCGCCGGCAACAGCTACACTACCGGCACGTCGGGCAGTTATTATGCGGTCGCGCGCACCGGCAGCGGCTGTACGGCCACCTCGCGCACCGCCACCGCCACCCTTAGCGGTACGGGCGGCGCGTTAAACGCTGCGCCTACCGCCTGTGGGTGCGCCGCCGGCCTTATTGCGTCGCCTTGCAGCTATTGTTTCTATGCTGCGCCTGCCGGTACGATTACGGTTACGTCCGGCTGCTCCTTGCAGGTCATGACGCAGAATTTTGCTTCGACTGTTACCTGCCCTTCCGGATGGAGAAACCCTACATGGAGCGAAATGGCATGTATCGCCGGCGCCAACGCCTCCGGCGCCTATATAGCAGAAGCAGTCAACTATTTTACATCCGATACGGGCACATGCGGGTACCGCTGCGGAACCACTAATTGTAATGTTTCCGGGACGTCAACGCTAACGTATATATACAAAAGATCAGGTAGTGCCTGTGCCTGCGGCGCTGTCAATGGTAATCCCCATAGCAAAGACTCATACATTTGCCCGGGGAACTGTTGGATTAAAAAATGTGTAAAGAATTTGTAACTTCTCCGCCGCGGGAACGCGGGACATAATATAAACAAAGGCTCCTACCCTCCGGCAGGGGCCTTTGTTTATATTTCCCCTGCATCCATTAACAATTAACAATTAACCATTAACTTTCAACTTTCAATTTTCAACTTTCAACTTTATCCAAAAAAATCCCGTACATTTGCATCGTATAAATTACGACTATGTTATTACTTTCACCGGCACAATGGAGCGATTACACGTTGATTGACTGCGGCGGGTTTGAGAAACTCGAGCGCTTCGGCGCGTATGTGCTGGCTCGTCCCGAGCCGAAGGCGGTGTGGGGAAAAACGTTGCCCGACACGGAATGGCAACGGCAGATGCATACCTGCTACACTACCGGCGCGGGCTTCGGCCGCATGGGAAAAGAAGACAGCGGCACGTGGAATCGCACGAAGACGATGCCCGATCGCTGGACGATTGAATACGGCAAGGGCGCGTTGCGATTCCGGCTGCGGCTGGGGTTGACGGCCTTTAAGCATGTGGGCGTGTTTCCCGAGCAAGCGCCCAACTGGGATTACATTTATGCCGCTGTCCGGGCGTTACCGAGCGAGCGTCCGAAGGTGCTAAACCTGTTTGCCTACACCGGCGCGGCTACGTTGGCTGCGCGGGCCGCCGGCGCCGACGTAACCCATCTGGACGCGGTGCGGCAGGTGGTTACATGGGCGCGGGAGAATACGACGTTGAGCGGCTTCGACGGTATCCGATGGGTCATCGAAGACGCATTGAAATTCGTCCGGCGCGAAGCCCGTCGCCGCAACCGCTACCACGGACTGATCCTCGACCCGCCGGCTTACGGGCATGGCCCCGACGGGGAAAAATGGAAATTAGACGAGCGCCTGTGGGATTTATTACAGGAATGCCGTAAAATTTTGCTGCCCGACGACAGTTTCTGCGTCCTGAATCTGTATTCCAACGGCTTCTCGGCGCTGGTTGCCGACACGGCTGTTACCGCCGCATTCGGCAAAGTACACGGACAGGAATCCGGCGAACTGTTCTTGCAGGATCATTTTGGAAAACGATTACCATTAAGTGTTTTTACACGATTTACACGATGAAATTCTTTTCTCATAACATTATTGCGCTGCTTGTGGCGCTGACGTCCATAGCGGTAAGTACGGCCTGCACATTGGTCTTCGACGCCTTCCGGCACATCGGGACGGTGTTGCTGATAAACGGTCTGACGGGCGCGGCGCTGTACTTCGTCGTCCGCATCCTGCTAAAGGATTATATTACTAAAAAGATTGTGCCGATCTACAAAACCATCTACAACATGAGCGCCGTGCGCAAGAAACTGCAAGTGAATTTGCGGGCGGGCGACATTGTCGAACGGGTCAACAAGGAGGTCGCACACTGGGCGGAGGAAAAGACGAAGGAGATTAGCCGGCTGTCGGCGATGGAGCAATTCCGAAAAGAGTTCTTGGGCAATGTGTCGCACGAGCTGAAAACGCCGATTTTTGCCATACAGGGACAAATCCTCACCCTCCTCGACGGCGGGCTGGAAGACCCGTCGATTAACCGGAAATACCTCGAAAGTTGCGAGCGGAACATCGAGCGGCTGATTAACCTGATCGACGAACTGGAGACGATTAATAAACTGGAGACCGGCGATATTATTCTGCATAAAACATCATTCAACCTGCTGCTGCTGGTCGAAGAGATTTTTGAAGCGCATGAACTGAATGCCGGGAAAAAGCGCATCACCCTGCGAATGCAGCGGCCGGCGGGCGGACGTGTGATGGTCTATGCCGACCGCAAACGCCTCTCGCAAATATTGATGAACCTTGTCGGCAATTCGATTAACTACGGACGCGAAGGCGGCGAGACGGTCGTACAGTTTTCCAACATGCCCGACAGGATATTGGTCGAGGTGGCCGACAACGGCATCGGCATTTCGGAAGAAAACCTGCCGCGCATCTTCGAGCGTTTCTACCGTGTCGATAAACATCGCTCGCGCGAACACGGCGGCAGCGGGCTGGGGCTGGCTATCGTGAAACATATTATCGACGCGCACGGCGAAACGATTAATGTCAAAAGCGAATTGAATGTCGGTACTACATTTGCATTCACATTGGAAAAACACAAATAAAAACAATAAATAACAGTCAATTTCTATGGGGAATTTTTTAAGCGTATATTGGGATGTAAACCCTGAAATCGTGGCCATCGGGCCGACACACCTGCGTTATTACGCAATATTAATGGTCGGCGGTTTCATTGCGGCTTATGTATTGGTGCGACGCATGTTTCGCCGCGAACAGTTATCACAGGAACTGTTCGAAAGTTTTGCGATTGCCGTTATCATCAGCACGCTGATCGGGATGCGGCTGGGGCATTGCCTGTTTTACCAGCCGGAAATATTTATAGAAAGCCCGCTGGAGGTTCTTCTGCCGGTACGATTCTCGCCGCGGTTTGAATTTATCGGCTATCAGGGGCTGGCGAGCCACGGCGGGGCAATCGGCATCCTGCTGGGGGTATGGTGGTGGTGCCGCAAGCACAAACGGAGTTACATGTGGGCGACAGAGCGCGTCATCATTGCCGTGCCGTTGGTCGGCACACTGATACGCCTCGGCAACTTGATGAATTCCGAAGTCTATGGCACGACGACCGACCTGCCGTGGGGTTTTATCTTTGTCCTCCGCAACGAAACTGTCCCGCACCATCCGACACAATTATACGAAGCGCTGTCGTACTTCGTAATTTTCCTCATCATGTGGGGACTTTACAACCGGCGGTTCGCGAAGATGAAACGCGGCACGGCGTTCGGATTGTTTTTAATCCTGCTCTTCGGCGTACGCTTTGCCATCGAGTTTATCAAAGAACCGCAAGTAGACTTTGAAACATCCATGGCGCTAAACATGGGGCAGCTACTCAGCCTGCCGTTTATCATCGCGGGCATCGTCCTGCTCTGGTGGAGCCGGAAATATGGAAAACCGGCGATGGATACGGGAGCGCCGGTGCAGGGTACAGCACACAAGGGAAGGAGTAAAAAGGTGAACAGGGCGAAAGGCACAAAGTAAAGGGCGCCTGTGATAGCAACCCTGCATTCTCGTAAATCAACAACACATGAGGACATTCTTCTTTTTCGGACTGGTTTTGCTGTCGATGACGACGACCGTCGCCCAAACGATGCCGCTATACGACTGCATCCGGCAGGCCGTAGAGAGCAACTATGCGGTTAAAATTGTCTATAATCAAAAGGACATCGCGGAAAATAATGTAACCTGTACGCCGTTTATGCCCACCGTAACGGCCAGCGGCACGCAGAACCAGTCGTACTCGGTCGGCTCGCGCACGCTGGCGACAACCAACGAACAGACCGACATCAATGCGCGCGCCAATAACCTGAACGCCGGCATCACGCTCAACTGGCAGCTCTTCGACGGGCTGGCCATGTTCGCCACCTACAACAAACAGAAGGACGCCCTGAGCCTCAGCGAGCAGGAAGTGAAAATGGCCATAGAAAACCTGATAGGGCAGGTCTGCTACGAATACTATAATATTATTATTCTGAACAACCGTCTGAGCGCGGCGCAGTATTCCCTGACACTGTCGCAGGAACGCTACCAGCAGGCAATGGAAATGTATACCCTCGGCTCGTCGTCGGGACTGGATTTGCGGCAGGCGAAAATCGACTTCAACGCCGACAGCTCCGTCCTGATGACGCAGCAGGAAGCCCTGCAGAACGCCTACATCCGGCTGAACACCTTGATGAATGCCCCGCTGACCAACGACGGCTACGTGGTCGACAGCATTTCGCTGCTACCTAAAATCGACCGCCAACGCCTCATCGACGCCACCATGCAATACAACAGCACGCTCACCGCCGCCCGCCTCGGCAAACGCATTTCCGAACAGGATTTGAAATTAGCCAATGCCCTCCGCTATCCAACACTGAGCTTTAACACAGGATATAACTACAGTTGGGCGGAAACGCCCTCGTCGGCCGTAACCTACAACCGCTCAAACGGCTTCAACTGGGGATTCTCCCTGTCGTGGACGCTCTTCGACGGCTTCGACGTCCGCCGGCGCATCAAAAACGCCAAATTAGCCGTCAAAGGCAGCGAACTGAACTACCTGCAAATCGAAAACCGGATTAAAAGCGAACTCGCACTTATTTATAATACGTATGAAAAGAATCTGCTGATGATAAATTTTGAAACCGAGAGCGTCGAAACCGCCTACCAAACGCTCGACGCCGCGATGTATCGTTACAAGCTGGGCGGCTTATCGGGCATCGAATTTCGCGAATATCAGAAGAACTATCTGGAAGCCGTCGAACGCCAACTCAGCGCAACCTACCAAGCCAAACTCTCGGAAATAAACCTGCGATTGATGAGCGGTGAACTGTAAAAGGCGGGGACAATGACCTGCTTCGGACTTCGCCCTTGCAATGACGGTAGGTGCGGGTATGAGGAGATTCCTCGCTTCGCTCGGAATGACGTGCGTTGTTCCCCGTCATTGCGAACGGCGAGGCACGAGCCGTGAAGCAATCCAGTGAGTTTGTCCGTTTTTGGATTGCTTCGTCGCGGAGCCTGCCCCGAGCGTAGCGTGGGGGCTCCTCGCAATGACGCGCTTCGGGCTTCGCCCTCGCAAAGACGGCTACGATAAGCCGGGTTTGCGACAATTTGAAATACACCCCATTTCACGCAACTATTTTTTTACCCCGCAAAAATTCC
>JAIRKX010000077.1 GCA_031259805.1 Prevotellaceae bacterium
AGAAAAGGGATTTTGATTAACTTAAAGAGTTAATCAAAAATGGAGTTGCCGACAAAGGTACATTTTAACCGGCAACAAAGGTATGTTTTTTTCTAAAACTAACCAAAAAATAGTTTAAAAAAACATAGGATAAGCGCCCCGTCCCAGTGGGGCGTTTTACGCATCACGCCTTTTTCAAGAAATGTTGAAAACTTGTTTGTAAATTCAAAATAAAGTAGTACCTTTGCAAGCCTGTTTTTTAAAAAGAAGCAGGATAATAAATTATAAATTAAATTTTTAATAAACAAATGCCTGGATTAATTGGTAAAAAAATCGGAATGACATCCGTGTTTGATGCCGACGGTAAAAATATACCGTGTACGGTTATCGAGGCTGGTCCGTGTGTAGTTACGCTGGTTCGTACACAAGAAAAAGATGGTTATGCCGCTGTACAACTTGCCTATGACGACAAAAAAGAAAAACACACCAGCGCAGGCTTAATAGGCCATTTTAAAAAGGCAAAAACCATCCCGAAACGCAAAGTCGTGGAGTTTGAAAACAACTACGCAAAGGCCTTGCAATTGGGAGACATTATTACTGTTGGCGACGTGCTCAACGAAAATGATTGGGTCGACGTAACAGGCATCTCGAAGGGAAAGGGATTTCAGGGCGTCGTAAGACGTCATGGGTTCAGCGGCGTGGGCGGACAGACCCACGGTCAACACAATCGCCTGCGGGCGCCCGGGTCAATGGGCGCATCGTCGTGGCCTTCGCGCGTGTTCCCCGGCAAACGGCTGGGAGGCCGCATGGGCGGCGATAAGGTAAAAGTGCTTAACCTGAAAGTGCTCAAGGTAATCCCCGAAAGTAATTTATTATTGGTAAAAGGCTCTATCCCGGGAGCTAAAGGGTCGTACTTATTAATAGAGGAGTAATCGGACAATGGAACTATCAATTTACAACATCAATGGACAGGCCGTAGGTACAACGGTTACACTCGACGATACCGTATTCGGCATCAACCCCAACGACCATGCTATTTATTTAGACGTAAAGCAGCATCTGGCCAACAAGCGTCAAGGAACGCATAAAACCAAAGAACGCAGCGAAGTGGCATTCAGTACGAAAAAAATCGTCCGCCAGAAAGGATCGGGCGGTGCACGCCACGGGAGTATCAAAGCGAATATCTACGTAGGCGGCGGCCGTGTGTTCGGCCCTAAACCGCATGGATACGGATTTAAACTGAATAAAAAGATTAAACAGCTGGCACGTCGTAGCGCCTTGTCGTACAAGGCACGGGAAAGCGCTATTACCTGCTTGGAAGCGTTTACTCTGGAAGCGCCCCGAACCAAAGAATTTATCACCATCTGTCAAAACTTGGACATCGCTGATAAAAAAGTATTGATGGTGCTTCCCACGAACAATGATACGATTTACTTGTCGTCGCGCAACCTGCCGCGCACCAAAGTCGTGCCCGTTACGGAGCTGACGACTTACGACATTATCAATGCTACATCCCTCGTACTGGTAGGCGATGCGGTCGATACGTTGAATAAGCAACTTGCACGTCAATTCATTTAGAAACCATGATAGATATAATTATAAAGCCGATCGTAACCGAAAAAATGACGCTTCAAGGCGAGAAGTTGAATCATTACGGTTTCGTCGTTGACCGCAGAGCCAATAAGGTGGAAATTAAAAAAGCGGTCGAAGAAATGTACGGAGTTAAGGTAAGCGATGTGAATACCATTAACTACCATGGGAAACGCAAAAGCCGGTTCACCAAAGCCGGTTCCTTAAAAGGCCGCACCAATCACTACAAAAAAGCGATTGTTACGCTGGCAGGAAATGATACCATTGACTTCTTCAGTAATATTTAAGCGCTATGGCAGTACGTAAATTTAAACCGGTAACCCCCGGTACCCGACATAAGATAATCAGCGCATTTGATGACATCACTTGCGCAAAGCCCGAAAAATCGTTGCTCGCCCCGCTACGCAAAAGCGGCGGCCGTAACCAGCAGGGCAAAATGACCATGCGTTACATCGGCGGCGGACATAAAAGAATGTATCGCGTCATTGACTTTTTACGCAATAAAGACAATGTGCCCGCCACCGTGAAGACCATTGAATACGACCCCAACCGTAGCGCTCGCATTGCGTTGGTGGTATATACCGACGGCGAAAAACGCTACATCATTGCGCCGACGGGGTTAAAAGTAGGACAACAGATTAAATCGGGCAAGGGCGTAGCTCCCGACATAGGAAATACGCTGTCGCTCTCCGAAATTCCGTTGGGCACGCTGGTGCACAATATTGAGTTGCACCCCGGACAGGGAGCGGCCATGGCTCGTAGCGCCGGCACGTATGCGCAGTTAACCGCCCGCGAAGGCACTCATGCCGTGTTGAAACTGCCCTCGGGCGAAACACGGATGGTATTGGTAACTTGCCGCGCTACGGTAGGCACTGTATCGAATCCCGACCATAATTTGGAATCGCACGGCAAGGCCGGACGGAAACGCTGGTTGGGTCGTCGCCCGCGTAATCGCGGCGTAGTAATGAACCCCGTTGACCACCCGATGGGCGGCGGCGAAGGGCGTGCTTCGGGCGGACATCCGCGTTCGCGTAAAGGTATTCCTGCAAAGGGATACAAAACGCGTAACCCGAAGAAGAACTCGAAGAAGTTTATCATTGAAAGAAGAAAAAAATAACCGGATAAAACAAGGATAACACTATGAGTCGTTCAGTAAAAAAAGGACCGTATATCGAACCAAGTCTTGAAAAGAAAGTACTTGAAATTGTCGAAGGCAAAAGGAAAAAGGAAGTGATCAAAACATGGTCGCGCGCCAGCATGATCTCGCCGGATTTTGTCGGATTGACATTTGCCGTGCACAACGGGAATAAATTTATCCCGGTGTACATCACGGAAAATATGGTAGGGCATAAACTTGGGGAATTCGCCCCGACCCGCAACTTCAAAGGGCATTCGGGAAACAGGTAATGAATTGTTAAATTAAAAACGTACCAACAATGGGAGCTCGTAAAAGAGAAATGGCCGAAAGGCAGAAAGAAATAAAAAGGCAAACAGCTGTCGCAAAGTTGAATAATGTGCCCACCTCGCCCCGCAAAATGCGGTTAGTCGTCGATTTGGTAAGGGGTGTTGAAGTTAATAAGGCGTTGGATATTTTAAAATATACCAAAAAAGAAGCCTCTGTGCGTTTGGAGCGGTTAGTGAAATCAGCTATTGCCAATTGGGAAGCTAAAAACGAAGCCGACCGCAAGGAACTGGAAGCCGGAAACGTGTATGTGCAACATATCTCGGTCGGACAGGGACGCACGCTTAAACGTATTCGCCCCGCGCCGCAAGGCCGAGCCGCTCGCATTCGTAAACGTTCGAACCACGTAACGATTGTGCTGGGCAGAAAAGAAGAAATACTAACAGAAATCGAAGCAGAAACAGAAGAGTAAGAGTATGGGACAAAAAACAAATCCTATCAGTAATCGTTTAGGCATTATCCGCGGTTGGGACTCCAACTGGTATGGCGGAACCGACTATGCCGGCAAGATATTGGAAGACTCAAAAATCCGCCAATATCTGAATGCACGTCTGGCTAAGGCCAGTTTGTCGAAAATTGTGATTGAGCGTACGCTGAAACTCATCACCGTAACTATCCACACGGCGCGTCCGGGCATTATTATCGGAAAGGGCGGCCAGGAAGTGGACAAGCTCAAAGAAGAGTTGAAGAAAATTACGAATAAGGAAATCCAAATCAATATCTACGAAGTAAAACGTCCCGAGATTGACGCGGCCATTGTGGCAAACAGTATTGCCCGTCAGGTCGAAGGCCGTGTGTCGTACCGTCGGGCTATCCGTATGGCGATGGCTTCGACGATGCGCGTGGGGGCCGAAGGCATTAAAGTACTTATCAGCGGTCGCTTGGGCGGCGCCGAAATGGCTCGCCGTGAAATGCTGAAAGAAGGCCGGACGCCGCTCCATACATTCCGTGCCGATATTGACTATGCGCTGGCCGAAGCGCATACGAAAGTGGGCGTGCTGGGGATCAAGGTCTGGATTTGCAACGGCGAAGTTTTCGGTAAACGCGATTTGTCGCCCAACATTGGCAGCGCCGCTTTAGGCAATGTCGGCGCGGCGGGTGGCGGAGACCGTCGTCCGCATGGCGACAGGCGTGATCGTGGAGACCGTCGCGACCGCCGTGACCGCCGCGATCGTGACCGTGATCGCGATAGAAGAAAATAAAAAGGATCGCTTCGAAAAGTAGGTTAGTAAAATAATATACATGGAAAGGAGCCGTAACAGATTATGTAGCGGCTCTTTTTCGTTTTGTGCGCCGGCTGTCTCGTTAGTCTTCGAACAGGTCCCTCTCTGTTCGTCGAGTAACAACCTTCATTATTCATCGGAATCCATTAAACAAAAAATAAAAATGATTACTTTTGTACCCTGAACGATATAAAAATGCTGATTCAAGTATGGCAAACAAACTTAAAATGATGAATAAATTAATTCAATTCTTCGTTACACGTATACCGCGACCGGTGCTGATTCGCTTTTCATTTCTTTTTGTGGCTTTGGTGCGCCCGTTTTACTACGGTCGGAAAGTGGAATGTCCGATATGCGGCAAGCCGTTTCGTTCGTTTTTACCTTACGGCAATCAAGGACAACCCAACCGGCTTTGTCCCGGTTGCCTGTCGTTGGAGCGGCATCGGTTAATGTGGTTCTATTTGAAGCATTTTAGCCGGTTCTTTACGACTCCTGCGAAGGTATTGCATATCGCGCCCGAACAGCCGTTTATTTATCGGTTCAAGAAGTGTCAAAATCTTGCCTATCATACCGCTGATTTGCTGTCGCCTATTGCCGATATGCACTTCGATATTATGCGGATTCCGCTCGACGATGATTTGTACGATGTCGTATTTTGCAATCACGTGTTGGAGCATGTCGACGATGATTTGGCGGCTATGAAGGAACTGCATCGCGTGATGAAGCCGGGTGGCTGGGCGATCCTGCAAGTGCCGATTGACCCCCGACGAACCTTTACTTACGAAGATAAAAGCATTACCGATCCAAAGGAACGTGTAAAAGCCTTCGGCCAATACGATCACTTGCGGGTACACGGGCAGGATTATCCGCAACGGCTGGCGTCGGCAGGATTTGAAGTCGATACCTTCGATGTAAACGATCATTTGACGCCTGCGGAGATGGCGCGCTATCGGATGAATCCATCCGAATTGTTATATATTGCTCGAAAGAAAAACCCTTAATACGACGAATGAAAACGCTTCTATTATCTATTCTTATGGGCATGGCTATGCTGACGATGATATCGGCGCGGGCGCAATCGTGTGCGGCGCTGTATTCGAGCAAATACGATACGCTGGTAGTGGGCGTCTCCGGCAGTGCAATGACACTGACCGCCACGACCGTTTCTACCGCGCATACGGTCAATACGGGGACAACGTCGTGGGCGACGGCCTCTACGCTTACGGGCGGCAAAATGGAAGTCCGAATCATCGAAAGCAACGAAACCCTCGATGCGCGTATCGGTTATGTGTACGTAGAATATGGCGCATCGTGCCGCGACAGCGTGGTCTTGTTCCAGCCGGGAAAAACGTGCGAGCAGGGTATTGACGGTACGGAAGGCCGGCGCTTTTTTGTCGCATTCTCCGAAAACATCTACCAGGCAGTTCCTCAAACAAGACTGATTATGACAGCTGCCGAAGCGACGTCGGGTACGATTTCCAACCCGCGTACCGGCTGGTCGCGGACATTCAGCATACCGGCCAATACAGTCATACAGGTAACGATATCGCTTACGGATGCCTACAATACGGACGGCGAAACGGTCTCCAATCGGGGTTTGATGGTCGCGGCGGCAAAGAAAATTTCGCTTTATGCGAGCAATTTCGAATCGACGTCGTCGGATGCGACCAATGTGTTACCTGTCGAGGCGCTGGGCGATGAGTATTATAGTATTTCGTACAACGGGCACCGGTCAACAAACAGCGTGAATACGCCGGAGGAGTTCCTGATTGTGGCGACGGAAGATAATACGTTAATTACGATCGTGCCTGCCGGTCGTACCGGCGGCGTCAGCGGTACGGTAACCGGCAAAGCGGCAGGGGATCCGTTTAACATCCGTTTGCAGAAAGGACAGACGTATCTGGTGAAGTCATACTTGAACAGCGCGAATACCGACCAGACGCTGGGAACGTATTATTACCGGTCTATCAGCGGTTCCTATATTAAGTCCACGAAACTGATTGCGGTCTTTGCCGGGCACAAGCGGGCGCAAATCGGCTGTTCGAGTGGCAACGGGTCGCGCGACAACCTGTTCCAGCAATTGGCGCCGCTGCGTTTGTGGGGCTATCATTATGCGGTGATTCCGGCCAGCCTTGCGCAGGATATATATCGTATTGTAGCGGCGTACGACAATACGACGTTTAGTATCAATGGCGTTTTGCAGGCGCCGCTGAACCGGAGCGCCTACCGCGATTATACTTTGCCGCAGGGGTCGTATGCCTACATCGAATCCGACCAGCCGATAGAAGTAGGTTTGCTGGGCAAAACGCAGAATTGCGCCCCCGCTACGTCGGTAGGCGACCCGTTTCTGGTGATGGTCAATCCGGTGGAGAATGAAATTACCGACGTAACCTTTGCGGCGTTGCCGTTGAGCGCCATCCTGCAGCAATATGTGAATATCATTGTGCAGCAATCGGCGAAGACGGCCACTACGCTGACCGTTGCCACTACGGGCGTGAATGTGCCGCTGACGTTTACCGATATTGCCGGCAGTAATTATGCGTATGCGCGGGTGCAGATTGCTAACGGGTCGTACCGGCTGCGCAATCCGGTTGGCTTTACAGCATACGTTTACGGCTTCGGCGATGCGGAGTCTTATGCCTATTCGGTCGGGGCGCGGTTTAACCACTTAGCGCCGCCGTCGGTTACGGCCGACACATCGTATTGCGTCGGTCAGCCGCCAAAGCCGTTGAGCGCGTACGATGTCGAAGGGAATTTCCTTTGGTATGCTTCGGCTGACGACGAAACCGCACTGAGCGCCGTGCCGACGATCACGACCGACACGCCGGGTACGTATACATTCTATGTCAGCCGGCTGGTCGAGTGCAGCGAAAGCCCGCGCCGTCCGGTAACCGTGCAGGTACGTCCGCTGCCGACGCTCCTCTTTGCCGACACAGCCGTATGTCATACCGCCAATGTGTTGTCACCGGCTCTGCCGTCGGGCGGGAGCTATACGGGCGCAGGATGTGTGGGCGGTTATTTTTATCCGTCTGACGCCGGCGCAGGGACGCATACCCTCACGTATACATACCGCGACCAGCACGGCTGCGTCGACAGCGTCGCTGCGAATGTAACCGTATGGCCGCTGCCGGCTATCCCGACAGTTAGCGTCATCGACTCCGCTTCGTTGTGCGACGACGCTCCGGTAACGCTTTCCGCGAATGCGGCCGGCGCCGCCGCCGGGCAATGGTATAAGGACGGCGTGGCTATAACGGATTCCACCCGCCTGCAGTTAGTCGTTCGCGAAAGCGGCTCTTATTCCGTAACGGTTACGAGCGCCGACGGATGCGCAGCGGCATACGGCAGTAATACGATAACCGTTGTCATGTATGCCGCGCCCGGCATTCCCACCGTATCGACGAACGATACGACGACCTTCTGTCATGGTCTTTGGGCAATGCTTCAAGCCTCGTCGTCCGAGGCGGTCGCGTGGCAATGGTACAGGGACGGCGTAGCTGTGTCCGACTCGACCGGCGCCGGCTTTATGGCCGTCGGCGACGGCTCGTACACCGTGCGGATTACAAATGCGAACGGCTGCCTGTCGGCAATGTCGGCGCCCGTTGTGATTACAACCTATCCGTTGCTCCTGCCGGTTATTGCGACCGTCGGCCCGCTGGCTTTCTGCGCCGGGGAGTCGGCGGCGCTTACGGCAGACGCGGCAGGGGCCACGCTCTGGCAATGGTACAGGGACGGCGCGGCGATAACGGATTCGGTCGACCGTCATTTTGCGGCAGCGGAAAGCGGTTCTTATACCGTCGTGGTGCAGGATGAGCACGGTTGCCTGTCGGCAATGTCCGCGCCGACGATAGTAACGGTATATCCATTGCCGCCGGCGCCGGCGGTCAGCGTGGCCGGAAACGTCGAATTGTGCGCCGGCGATTCGGTTAAACTTACCGGCACAGGGACGGACAATCTCGCCTGCCAATGGTTCAGGGACGGAACTCCGATTCCCGGAGCCGTGGCGCCGGACTATTTGGCGTATGCCGGCGGCGTGTATACGCTGACCGTAGAAGATGAACATCATTGCGTCCCCGCACATCCGGGCAATACGGTAACGGTCGTCGTGCATCCGCTGCCGGCCGGCCCGCATCTCTTTTCGGCGGATACCTTAGCCTTTTGCACGGGCGGGCAGGCGCTGCTCGAATCCGATGCGACCGCCGCCGTCGCCTGCCAGTGGTATCAAAACGGAACGGCGATACCGTCGGCCACCGGCGCTACATATCGGGCGACGACGTCGGGCGTCTATACGCTCCGCATCAGCGACAGTCATGGCTGTCGCTCGTCGGGCGATGGCGAAACGCTACGGGTCATCGTACACGACTTGCCGATGGCGCCGGTAATCGTGGCCGATGGCCCGCCGTTTTACCGGGGGTGGAATTATACGCTGAAAATAGACATGCCCGAAAACGGGGCGAGTTATTACTGGTATAAGGACGGCGTGGCGACCGGCGCCGTCGGCATCCGGTGGCCGTTGACAGAGCTGGACGACACACAGGCCGGCACGTATACCGTCGAGGCCGAGCCGGGCGAAGGATGCCGGGTTCGTTCGGCGCCGTTTACCGTTACCCCGGAAGCCTCGCCGCTGTTTATCCCCAATGTCTTTACGCCGAACGGCGACGGCGTCAACGATGATTTCCACATAGCGGGGTTGGATAATTACGACGGCAACGAGCTACTGATTATTAACAAGCGCGGCAAAACGGTATTCTCAGCCGTCGATTACCATAACGAGTGGGACGGGGAGGGCCTCCCCGACGATACGTACTATTACCGCCTGTCGGTAAAAGAAAAAGAGGGGGGCGAAACCCGTCACCAAGGATATGTAAACATTAAACGAAGATAACGGATGAAACAGATAAAACAGATAAGGCAAATCCTTCCGGCCGTTTGCCTGTGTATGGCGATGGCGCCGGCGTCGGCCCCGGCGTTGGCCCAGCAAGTGCCGCAATACAGCCAGTATTTGATTAACGGTATATTGGTAAACCCGGCCTATACCGGCTATCGGGAGACGATGTATGCACAGGCGTTCTATCATAACCAGTGGACGCGGTCGGGCACGCCGCAATACATGGCTTTTGCGCTGGACGGAAGCTGGTCGAACGGCGTCAACGCAGGCCTTACCTTTTCGGACGAGCGGATGGGACTGCTGGCGATTAACAGCGTATCGGCGCTGTATGCCTACCGGCTGCAAACCACGAAGCATTCCGAGATGAGTTTCGGACTGTCGCTTGGCGCCATGTACTACAGTATGGATTATAATAAACTGAGACCGTTCAACCCGGTCGACCCGGTGCTCATCAGCCTCTCGAACCGCTGGACGCCGAACATCAATGTCGGCCTGTATTATGGCTCCGACAAGTTCTACATGGGGCTGTCGGCGCGTAATATTACCGACGGACGGTCGTTAGGCGGCCATACGGTCGACGATTTTATCATCCCCCTTTCGACGTGGAACTCCGTCCTCACCGTCGGGCTGTCCATCCCGCTCAACACGCGGCTCGAACTCCGCCCGTCGATGATGTGGCAGGAGGACTTCTCCACCCCCTCGCATATCGACCTGACGGTGGCGCTGCTGTTCGTCGACCGCTTCTGGCTCGGGGCGAGCTTCCGCACCGACCAGCGCCTGTGGAAAAACGAATCGCCGGGAAACATCAACGAACTCTACTCGGCGGCCATCATAGCCGAAGTATTTGTGACCAATCAAATCACCATAAGCTATGCCTTCGACGTCGGCTTAAATCAGGACAGCTACCACTACTTCGGCGGCCACGAAGTATCCATCGGCTACTACTTCTCCCGCAAAATCGATAGCCGCTACAACCGTAAATACCGCTATAAAAAATATCAGGTCGATGACGTATGCAGGTACTGCCCGTAATGTGCGACTTGCGAGGTGAGACTTTCCCATATCCCAAATCGCACATCGCACATCCCAAATCGCAATAACGATAAATAAGGAGACATTCCTCCTTAG
>JAIRKX010000127.1 GCA_031259805.1 Prevotellaceae bacterium
GTTATAAATTAAATAATAATATAAGGATGCAATATTTTTATAATCACACTATTATTAGTATACCATCGTTGCAACAAAGCCACTAATAATTGTTAATTCATTGTTCCCCGTGGGGGCTCCTCGCCATGACGGAGCAATGAATCACCTCATCATTACATCATAAACTGTGTATTAGATGCGTCAGCCCTGCCGAAAAAGTCAAACGACTTTTTTTCCTCATTTTTTCGTTACTTTTTTCAAAAAACTTCTGCCTGATTACTGCTTAAATTAATTTATAAGGAACTCTTAATTAGGCAATAGCTCAGGCTACTGTGTGAATAAGGTCATCTCTTACAAGATGGCCAGCGCGAAACAACTAAGCAAATCAACAAATCAACAAATCAACAAATCGACAACGCATTTTTTTTGTACCTTTGATACCTTTTATGAAGGCGATATACTATTACATCATACTGTTTTTATGCCTGATAAACTACCCTTTATGCGCGCAGAATGTGACGGTTAACAGCATTTCCCTGTCGGGAAATAAGCAGTCGCGGGCATCGATTATTTACAGGGAACTGACATTCGGCAAAGGAGACACATTACTGGTGACCGATTTACGACGGAAATTAGAAGCCTCACGGCAAAATATCCTCAACACCTTACTTTTTAACTACGTGTATGTCTCCGACACGGTACGCGACAATGCCGCAGTTGACGTGTATATTCGGGTCGAGGAACGCTGGTATATATGGCCGATAGTCGATTTGGTATTTGAAGACCGGAATATCAGCACATGGATTCGGCATCCCGACTGGTCGCGGTTTTCATTTGGTGCGGGCGTGAATATCGAAAATATGCGCGGGCTGAATGAGAACATGAATATCAACGGGCGTTTCGGCTACCAACAAGGGCTGTCCCTGTCGTATTCCGACGTGTCACTCGACAAAGCTCGCCAGCATTTGTTAGGACTTTTACTCGGGTACAACCGCGTGCACAATGCCGCCTATATCACCGACCACAACAAACCGGCTTACGTAACGACCGAAGGACATGCGATCCGGGAACGCTATTCGGCCGGCATCAGCTATTCGTTCCGCCCGCAGATACGCGAACGGCAAACCGCCCGGCTATATTACGAGTATTCCGCTATCGACGACACACTGCTACACCTGAATCCCAACTATTGGGGCGGCGCTAATACCCGACGCCATACGCTGAATGCCATGTATTCGTATGCCAGCGACTATCGCGATTCGTATGCCTATCCGCTTAGCGGCACGCTGTGGAAAATAACCGCTTCGGCCACCACCGCGCTGAACGACTATATGCTGATCGGCGACCTGTGTCCCGAAATCGCCACGTACTGGCCGCTGTCGCGACGCTGGTTTTACGCCGGCTCATTAGCCGCCAAATTGACAGTTAGCAACCGCGAAGCCTATACCGCAAAGCGGGCATTAGGATACGATAATTATTACCTGCGTGGATACGAAGATTATGTGATGGATGGCGAATATTTCGTACTTTTTAAAAATACCTTGCATTTTTTGGTCATGCCTACGCGAACGTATGAAATAAAATGGCTCTCGGCGCTTGATAAATTCAATAAAATCCATTTTACCATTTACGCCAATTTATTCGTCGATTGCGGCTATTCGCACAACCGTCATGCCTCGCCGCACAATGACCTGCAAAATCTTTTTCTCTACAGCGGCGGCGGTGGGTTCGATTTGGTTACTTACTACGACATCGTTTTCCGTATCGATTACGCGATTAACCGGAGGCGGGAGGGTGGCTTTTATATTACGCTCATCACCCCGTTTTTTTAATTTTGGCACGATGATTGTCTACCACGCAAGGTACATTTCATATGACAGAATGGCAGAAGACGGATACTAGCCGCTTCGCAAAAAGAATAGACAGTACTAATTAAAAGGCTAAAAACAATGATCTACACAAGCAATTGGGGAAGTGAAGAAATTGATTATATCCCTATATTCCCGGACGATGAACTGAATAGTGATGCGCTGGATGTACCGAAACACCTTTCGTTATTGCCCTTGCGCAATGCGGTATTATTTCCGGGTATGGTCATGCCGATTACCGTCAGCCGGGAAAAATCCATCCGTCTTTTACGCGATGTACATGGTGGCGCACAGTTGTTAGGCGCTATCACACAAAACGACGCGAAAATTGATAATCCGCAAGCCGCCGATTTGCAAAAAGTAGGCACACTGGCAAAAATCCTGAAAATAGTTGAAATACCGGAAGGAGCTATTACTGCCATCTTGCAGGGTGTACGCCGCTTTGAAATTAAGCGGATGATTGCCGACGACCCCTATTTTGTCGCCACCGTCGTAGCCCGCAACGACATTATCCCGCCGTCGCCAAACAAGCATTACGATGCGCTGATTGGCTCTATTCGCGCGGTAGCACTGCATATAGTCAAACTGTCGCCCCACCTGCCGCAGGAAGTGGAATATGCTATCAAAAATGTGGATAGCCGCAGTTTCCTCATTCATTACATTGCTGCCAGTCTTGATGTCGAAAACCCGCTCGACAAGCAGTCCCTGCTCGAAGAAGACGACATGATAGAGCGGGCAACAAAATTGCTGGAACTGTTGAACAAACAAATTGAGGTGCTGAAAATTCGCAATGATATTCAACAGAAGGTACACACAGAAATCAGTCAGCAGCAACGCGAATACTATTTGCACAACCAACTTAAGACCATCAAGGACGAGTTGGGAATAGGCAATATGGACGACGAAATAAAAGACCTGCGTGAGAAGGCCGAGACCAAAAAATGGCCGCAGGAAGCCGCAGATACTTTCGAAAAGGAAATACAAAAACTGGAGCGCATGAACTCCTATGCCGGCGATTACGGCATTCAGTACAATTTTCTACAAACTTTGCTGGAATTGCCATGGAACGAATATACCGTCGATAATCTCGACCTGAGAAACGCGCAGACAATCATGGACGAAGACCATTTCGGACTGGAGCAAGTTAAAGACCGTATCATTGAGCACTTGGCGGTGATTAAGCTGAAAGGCGATTTGAAGTCGCCGATTCTTTGCTTGTATGGCCCGCCGGGCGTGGGGAAAACATCGCTTGGAAAGTCGGTAGCGCGAGCGCTTGAGCGTTCGTTTGGCCGCATTTCGCTGGGAGGCCTTCACGACGAAGCGGAAATACGCGGACATCGTAAAACCTATATCGGCGCTATGCCGGGACGCATTATTCAAATCATCAAAAAATGCAAATCGGGCAATCCTGTGATTATGATGGACGAGATTGATAAGGTGGGCAACGATTTTCGCGGCGACCCGTCGTCGGCGTTACTCGAAGTGTTCGACCCGGAACAGAATTGCACGTTCCACGACAATTATCTGGAGTTAGATTACGATTTGTCAAAAGTGTTGTTTATTACAACTGCCAACAGTATCGGCAACATCCACCCTGCCTTGCGCGACCGTATGGAAATGATTAACATGAGCGGCTATCTAGTCGAGGAAAAGATAGAGATTGCCAAACGACATTTACTCCCGAAACAATTGACTGCGCACGGCCTCAGACCCAAAGCCATTAAAATGTCTAACAAAATATTATCGCTCATTATCGACCGCTATACGCACGAGGCTGGCGTGCGCTCGCTGGATAAGCAATTGGCAAAAATTGCCAGGCATTATGCAAAAAAAGTCGCACTTGATGAAAAAACAAAAGCCGAACTGACCGAAAAAGCATTGACCGACATCCTCGGAGCGCCGAAATTTTTGAAGGAAATGTATCAGGGCAACGAGTTTACGGGCGTCGTTACCGGCCTGGCATGGACAGCCAACGGCGGCGAAATCCTATTTGTCGAATCAAGCCTGAGCAAAGGCAAAGGCAACCTGAGTATCACCGGCAATCTGGGCGACGTGATGAAAGAGTCGGCTACGTTGGCACTTCAGTACATCAAAGCGCACGCCGATTTGCTGGACTTGCCCACCGACAAGTTCGACGAATGGAATGTCCACATTCATGTGCCCGAAGGTGCTATCCCGAAGGATGGCCCGTCGGCCGGCATTACGATGGTTACCTCGCTGGCATCAGCCTTCACCGGGCGCAAAGTACGCAAAGGAGTAGCGATGACCGGCGAAATTACGTTACGCGGAAAAGTATTGCCTGTCGGCGGCATCAAAGAAAAAATACTAGCTGCTAAAAGAGCTGGAATTGAAGATATTGTATTGTCGGCCGATAACGAAAAAGACGTTAAAGAAATCAAAGAAATATACATTGCGGGACTCCGCTTCCATTATGTAAAAACTATTGCCGAAGTGCTTAGGTTTGCACTCGAACGTCATCCGAAAACCAAAGTCACCGCGTAACACATCCCCTTTTATTATTCGTCGGTCATGCCTCGCGGAAAATTATATCTGATTCCGACGCCAATCGGCGAAGGCGTCGTCGAAACAGTCATTCCGCTGGGAACGCTGGAAGTCGTGCGGCGATTGCAATTTTTTGTCGTAGAAGAATGGCGCACCGCTCGGCGTTTCCTGAGCCGTGTCAAAATCGCGACACCAATTGATGCCCTGACGTTTTTTGAACTGAATGAACATACGGCGCTCGAACAGATTCATACCTTTCTACAACCGGCGTTGAATGGCCACGACATGGGCTTGCTGAGCGAAGCCGGCGCACCGGCGGTAGCTGATCCGGGCGCGGCGCTGGTGCAGTTGATGCACGTTCACGGTATAGACGTTGTCCCGCTGGTTGGCCCGTCGTCGTTACTGCTGGCGTTGATGGCGTCTGGACTTAACGGGCAGTCGTTTGCATTTGCCGGCTACCTCCCGATACCGGCGCGCAAACGGCAACAACAGATCAAACAACTAGAGCATGCCGCCATCGCCGACGACCAAACGCAACTATTTATCGAAACACCATACCGAAACCTCGCCTTATTTGCGGACATCTTGCATACGGCTGCCCCTTCCTCACGACTCTGCGTCGCCGCCTGCCTTACACAGCCCGACCAGTTTATCCATACCGCCACCATCGCGCAATGGAAAATCCGGCCGACACCCGATATTCATAAGAAACCCTGCCTGTTTTTACTGGGAAGATGAAAGCGTAAAGCGCGAGGTGTACCCTATTCTTATCCCAACTTGACCCAAATTACCCTCAAAATAGGGAAAAACAGGGCAAATCAACACACAATGAAATCAGTATATCTCTTATAACAATTCAGGTACAATATGTGCGATTGCAAAAAGTGGTTTAATGGTCAAAAAGAATAAAGAAATGACAGGTACATTACCCGACAAAAATCAAAGAGAATTGTTCCGCCCGCTGTTGGTGGATATGATAGACAAGCGTCATGAATTGGCGCTATTAGCCGATACGGTTGATGGTGGGCTACCTGCTTTTGAAGTACTTAGAAAATTTAGGCGACGAATCACTTCCCAAGGCATGAATAGAAAATCCCTACATGCAATACTTTTGTGGGCTGCGTTGTTTTGAGCATGTATTTCCCTTTGATCTTAGCGATTTTTGTCATTTTCGCAAGCGGACAGGCGCGGCGACAGGGCTAACACATCTAAAATATATTCGTTTTCACTGGTTGATAGAAAATTCCCTGCACCGGGCGCTTTGCACGGCCTTGCGTCAAGGAGCAGATTCCTCCGCTGCGTGCGCTCGGAATGACGCAATACAATGAACTAAGAACTAAGAGTTGAAAGTGGAAAGTTGAGAGTGGAGAGTGGAAAGTGGAGAGTGGAGAGTGGAGAGTGGAGAGTGGAGAGTGGAAAGTGGAAAGTGGAAAAATCCACCCCCGCCTGTCGGCACCCCCGCCAGCAGCCCTGTCCACCCCCGTCCTACGGACACCCCCGCCAGCGGGGGACAGCCGTGCGGCGGCAGCCCTTGTATAGCGCAGCCTGCGTAGCTCTCCCCCGCTGGCGGGGGTGCCGACAGGCGGGGGTGGAATGAACAATGAGTTAAGAGTTAAGAGTTAAGAGTTAAGAACTAACAATTCTCAACTTTCAACTCTCAACTCTCAACTTTCAATTAACCCGTCATACAAAAAACAAACGCGGACGGGGCGTCAACCCCGTCCGCGTCTTCAAGTCTGTGTGCTCAGCCCCTAACGATGTAAAATGTCGTTGTCCGTTGGCCCCTGTATGCGCCTTTGCCGTGGACGGTCAGTTCGGCCATTCCGACGTGGGTGTTGTTACGGTAGGTTACGGAAAAATCTTTACCTAAGGATAATTCTGTAACCTTTTCCTGCCCTTCGGGGTCCCGTTCGCGGTAGAATACGACGGGGACTACGGTGATGGGCTTGCCGGTAACGACTTGTGCCGATATCGGGTCGATAATCGTATGATCGCTCACGCCAAGGTCTTTTTTAGCGCGCTGGTGGTCGTGCTCGTTAAAGTAATGGATATCCACGTTCAGGGCCGTGATAAAATCCTCCGTATCGGGCGAGGGGGCGGTGAGCGACGAGGCGTTGATGAGGTCGGCCATTTGGTGATAGATCACGTCGATTTTGCGACGGACTTCCTTCAGGTTGCCTTCGGGCCTCCGTCCCGTTTCGGCGTTCCGGGCGGCGAGCAGTTGCGTAAAGACGAGTTCGGCGGCTGTCAGTTCGGCCAGCCACGCATTCAGCCCAAGCAGGGTAATCTTCGGGGCATACTCCGAGCTGTTGAGGTCGGCGATGAGCAGCGTTACGGCGGCGGTCTCTTCTTCATACGCTTTCTGTTGAATCTTCCCAAACGCCTCAAAGCGGTTGTAGAGGCTTTGGGCGGCGGCGGCCACGGCGGGGTCGAAGTGCCGGCGCGACAAGGCGATGATTTCCTTCATCGCCCCGACACTGCGGTCGACCCGATGGTC
>JAIRKX010000228.1 GCA_031259805.1 Prevotellaceae bacterium
TTATGGTGCTCGCCGTGGCGATTTCCTGTTTTCCATTTGGTTTTATGGTGCTCGCCGTGGCGATTTCCTGTTTTCCGTTCGATTTTATGATTTTTGCAAATGTCATTGCGGCAATTTGAAATGCACCCTGCTTGCGGGGTGGAGGAGGGGCTCGTTAGGGCGCATATATTTGTACGCAGGCCTTCGGGTTGCGCTGTTATTGCTGAGGCTACTTCGTGGCTTGCGCCTCACGCTTCACGCAGATTGCCGTTCGGCGTTCGGTGTGGAGGCCGGTGATGAGGATGTGTTGCAGGCGTCCGATGAGGTCGCGGCAGTAGGGCGTTTCGACTTTGAGGTAGTTGTCGGTGAAGCCGAACATCTGTCCGTCTTTGCAGGCGCTTTCCCATAGCACGCGCTGTTCCTGTCCGATATTGTGTACGTAAAACTGTTGGTGCAGGCGGCTGCACAAGTCGTTGAGCGCCCGTACCCGCGCGGCGCGTTCCGGTTTCGGTACGCTGTCCGGCATCGTGGCCGCCGGCGTACCCGGACGTTCGGAATAGGGGAAAATATGCAGGTAGGCAGGCGCGAGGCTTTCCAGAAAAGCATACGTTTCACGAAAATCTTCTTCGCGCTCGCCCGGGAAACCGGCAATCACATCGACGCCGATAAAAGCCTGTGGAAGGACGGTTTTAATTTTCCGGACACGGTCGGCAAATACCGCGCGGCGGTAACGGCGGCGCATCGACGCCAGTATCCGGTCGCACCCCGATTGCAGGGGGATGTGAAAATGCGGCATGACGGTTCGCGACAGCGCTATCCACTCAATCATGCCGTCGGTAAGCAGGTTCGGTTCGATGGACGAAATACGGATGCGCTCAATACCATCGACCCCGTCTAACGCCCGCAGCAAGTCGAAGAACGATTCGCCGGTGCTCTTTCCGAAGTCTCCGATATTGACGCCGGTGAGCACGATTTCGCGGATGCCCGACGCAGCAATAGTTTCCGCCTCGTGGCGGAGGTCGGCTACGGGACTGTTGCGGCTTTTTCCCCGCGCCAACGGGATGGTGCAATAGGAACAACGGTAATCGCACCCGTCCTGCACTTTCAGAAACGAGCGCGTCCGGTCGCCCGACGAGAAGGCCGGGAAAAAACTGTCGACCGTCCCGATGTCGCATGAAACAATATGCCCGCCCGCCTTTCCTTTTGTGCGCAGGTTGTTGACATATTCAAAGAGATTCCCCTTCCGGTCAGCGCCAAGCACCAAATCGACGCCTTCGATTTGCGCCACCTCGTCGGGTTTGAGTTGCGCGTAGCAACCGGTAACCACCACCAGCGCCGCCGGGTTGAACTGCGCCAGTTTGCGGATAGCCTGACGGCATTTCTTATCGGCCTGTTCCGTTACCGAGCAAGTGTTGACAACATACACATCGGCCGGCTGCGAGGGGAGCGCCCGCTCGAATCCCGCTTCTGTGAAACGCCGCGCCAGCGTGGAGGTTTCCGAAAAATTGAGTTTGCAGCCGAGCGTAATGAAAGCGATAGAAGGCATGCCGTACTTATAGTTGAGTATTCATGCCGGTCGTGAATTCGACCTTGTCGAGCAATGCCTGTCCGCGATAGCGCAGCAACAGTTGCGCCACGGCCAGCACATCCTTTTCGCAGTAGCGAGTAATGCGGGGCAAATCGCCGTCAATATAATATACCGACGCCACCTGACTCCCGTCGATATCGTCCTTCGGCGTGTCGATATTCAGGACGCCGGTCAATAGTTCCAGCGAACAGAAATGCTTGTAGTCGCCGAATTTCCATAGTTCCATCGTATCGAGAAACGGCGTTTCCCATGGTTTACGTCCGGCCACATCGAGTGCTTCCGGCAGGGGCAATCCGTTTATCAGCAAGCGTCGCGAGATGTAGGGGAAGTCAAATTCCTTGCCGTTGTGGGCACACAGTCGGGCGTTTCTCTTTTTGACAAAAAACGTCGTGAGCATCCGGCAGAAGCTTTGCAGTAAGGCCTTTTCATCGTGTCCGGCAAACGATTTCAGACGCAACGTCGGCCGCCCGTCATGCCGGTAGATAAACCCGGTCGAAAGGCAAATGATGCGTCCGAACTCCGCCCAAATACCGGCGCGTTCATATACATCCCCCGGCTGTTGCCCTTCCGTGCGGAAATACGCCGACTTCTTTTCCCATAATCTTTTCATCGCCTCCGGCACATCCGCGTAGGAAGCATATTGCGGAACCGTTTCCACATCGATAAATAAAATATCTTCAAAATGCAAATCCATATCAATTACGTTATGCGTTAAACGTTCGCTTTACATCTAAAATCCGAAATCTAATGGCCAATGGCTACTACGGGGCTTAATCGTGAAGCCGTCCACGCGGGAACAATGCCCGACAGGATGCCGACGAGCGTCGAAATCAGGATACCGCGTAAAATATTAATCAAGGTCAGGGTGATGGCAAAATCGAAGGCGTGAGTAACCAGCGTAGTGGCGGCAAACACCAGCAGCAACCCCAGCAGTCCGCCTGCCACCGTCAGCAGCACCGCCTCGAAAAGAAATTGCGTAAGGATAAAATAATTCTTCGCCCCCAGCGATTTCTGAATACCGATAATGGGCGTCCGTTCCTTGACCGACACAAACATGATATTGGCCACGCCGAATCCGCCAATCAGGATGGACAGACCGCCGATGATCCATCCGGCGAGGTTCAGGGTGCCTAATATCGGGTTAAGTTCACGGGAGATAACGCTCATTTCATTCAGTGCGAAATTGTCTTTTTGCGACGGGCTGAGGCGTCGCAATGCACGCATCATCATGCGGAGTTCGCCGTGCAGGTCGTCCATGCTTGCGCCCTGTTTGGCTTTGACCAGAATCTCCTGGTTGCCGCGGCGTATATCGGCAAACTTAACCGCATAGTGGAGGGGCATGACCACCGTATTATCGTAATTCATGGCAAACATATTGCCCTGCTTTTTAAACAGCCCGATAACTCGTGTTTTACGTCCGGCGACGCTAAATACACGCCCTATCGGGTAATCGTCGCCAAACAGCTCGTCGGCCAGCGTCCGTCCGATAATCGCCACATTGACGCCGCCGTTGATTTCCATCGGCGAAAAATAACGCCCCTCTTCAATCTCGACGGCGGTCATTTTGTCCCAATCGTGGGTAATGCCATATATGATGACCCGCGAGGTGGTATTGGTTTTATATTTCAACTGCCGCTGGAACGAATGGATAAAAGCCACCGCTTCGGCGCCCCGGAGGTTGTTTTGCAGGTAGGTAAATTCTTCGTACTTTGTGCGCGGTCGCTGGCGGTATTCCCACCATTGTCCCTCGCTGACTTCTCCCCACGGCCATTTCTGGATATATATCACATTGCTGCCAAGCGACTCGATCCCCTTGCGGATATTATCTTCCAGTGCATCGACCATCGTAAAGACCGAAATAATAGAAAAAATCCCAATTGTTACGCCCAATAGCGAGAGGAATGTCCGCAGCTTATTGGCTTTCACCGAGCCATAGGCAAACGAAAAACTTTCGCCCAGAAGTTTGATTAATACATACGTGTTTCGCAATTTTCGTCTCATTGGATTGTGGATGCTGGATTTTAGATTTTAGATTTTAGATTTTAGATACTGTTACTGCCACTAATTCCTCCATAGCCTGCATGGGATCGATTGCACCGAAAACAGCATTGCCGGCTACCAGAATATCCGCGCCGGCGGCATAGAGTTGCGCGGCGTTGCGAGGGCTTACTCCCCCGTCGACTTCAACCAGTGTAGCTGCCTTTTCGCGAATGATTAGCGCCTTCAACTCGGCGATTTTGCGTAGCGAACGCTCGATAAACGCCTGCCCGCCAAATCCCGGATTGACGGACATGATCAGTACAAAATCGGCCGCATGCAGGCTGTCGGCCAGCAACGATACCGGCGTATGCGGATTGAGGGCTACACCGGCTTTCATACCCGCCGAACGGATTTGTTGCAGCGTCCTGTTTAAGTGTACACAGGCCTCGTAG
>JAIRKX010000206.1 GCA_031259805.1 Prevotellaceae bacterium
TTCTGACCCGAACCTTAGTTCGGTTCCGACCCGAACCTTAGTTCGGTTCCGACCCGAACCTTAGTTCGGTTCCGACCCGAACCTTAGTTCGGTTCCGACCCGAACCTTAGTTCGGTTCCGACCCGAACCTTAGTTTCGGCCCGACCGAAACCTTAGTATTCGGCCCGACCGAATACCTTAGTTTCGGCCCGACCGAAACCTTAGTTTCGGCCCGGCTGAAACCTTAGTTTCGGCCCGACCGAAAATCTTAGTTCTGGCCCGACCGAAACCTTAGCACAGGCAGCAGGAGCATCGTCATCCGGAGTTACACGCATATGACGAACAGTTATCATTATTTCCACCGGTATGGGAATGTGTTGAAGGATACGCAGACATCCTGCATTCGCCGCAGGCAATTCCTAATCCTTCGTCTCCGTTATCAATCGCAGTAATTTTTCTACTTTTGGTTGCAACGCGGCTATTTTATAGTTGAAATTGTTGATGATAATGGCAAAGACTAAGGTGCTGTTCGGGTTTTCCGAATAGCCGGCATAGGCGCGGACACCGCTCATGCTGCCGCTTTTGGCATGTAGTCGGTGGGCGGTCGGCACGGACGGCAATAGGCGGTTAAAAGTACTCTCTTTTTCGCCCGGCGTGGCTAATGTAGCGCGGAAATCGGGGTAGACCGGCGAAAAATACATGGCCTGTAAGAAATCGCATAGAAACTGCGCGGTCAGATAATTTTGACGCGAGAGCCCACTGCCGTCGCATAGCTGAACGGAACGGGCGGACACCCGCAACGAATCAAGCATTTGCCGGACGGCCACGAACGATGAATCGTACAAACTGCACTGTTTCCGGGCAACGCCGATGAGTTTCAGCAACGTTTCTGCATACAGGTTATTGCTTTTTTTATTGGTGATGCCGGCAATCTCCCTCAACGTCGGCGAATGGTGGACGGCAAGCAGCCGTCGCGGGCTTTTTGTAAATTTACGCTCCGTCCATACGTCGAATGCGGCGGCGGTGGTTATTCCATGTCGGTTCAAATAGTCGTCGAAATACCGGATGCACGACATGGCGGGCGTTTTGTTAGAGCCTTTGATAACAAAGGCGTCCTGCCGCGCCGGAATAGTGCCGGTAAGCACATGGCAGGTCGAATAATGCGAATTAAAAATCACGGTATTATTGCCGGAACGGGGCTTGCCGGTTGTTACTCTGTTGATAAATTGCGCGTCGGGCATCGACGGATAGACGGAGCGAATCGTAGCGGGATCGCCTTCCTTCACGCCGGAAGCCAGCGTTATTTCATATGCATTTTCAAAGAATGAAAGCCCTGACGGGCATGTGCCGAAATAGTTTCCCATATCGCCCCATGTCCACGATTCGGGTGTTTCCTCGTAGGCAAAAAACGACTCGTCGGCCACGATGCGCCCTGTAATCCGATTAATGCCGGCTGTTTTCAGCGCCTGCGTCCAATGCGCAAAAACACTATCCACCGGCGTGGCGACAGCCTCACGCGAACCTAATGTCGGGTCGCCGCTACCGACAACATACAAATGGCCATGCAGCACGGAATCGCGCCCGATGACCCCGTCGTAATACAATGCCGTACGACAACGGTAATCACTCCCTAAGGCCAGTAACGACAAGCCGGTAGAAACCAGTTTAAGCGTCGAAGCAGGCAGCAACGCCGTATGCGGATTCAGCGAAGCAATCACGCGACCGGTTTGCACATCCATCACCAAAATACTCATGGATGCAGCGTTCAACAACGAATCGCGTGGCCATTCTGCGATATATCCGGCCACTGCATTATCCCTTACCGGCTGCGCATAACTCCCTGCCGGAAGCAGTAATATCAATAAAAGAAGCGGAGGAGTTATTCTCTTTATATTCGTCCGAAGTAATAAAATCAACCCGATTACTTTAAGCGCAATAGCCCCGTAGAAAAGAATCGTATGCAGCACGGGCAGCGGGAAAATCGTTTTAAAAAGCATGGCTGTCAAAATCAGGAACACGCCGGCGAGAATAAAACATAACCACATACTTAAACGGAAGCCTTTACTACGGAAAACCGTAATAAGAAAAAGCGTTTTGAACGCGATGGCCGTGCCGAGTAACAGGTAGAAACAACCGGCAGGCGCACCCGTCCATTTGGCCGTAAACGCGGCGAGCAGCAAGGTTAGTCCGCCATACAGAAATACTTTCTTTGGTTTATTTTGCCGCATGGCGCGGGATGTAGCAGTAGATAATGACATCGTTCGGCGTTTTTACGATGAGCCATTCAGCGTCCGCTGAATAGTATGGCACACCATATTAATAGCAACCTGATTGTGGCCGCCCTGCGGAATAATGATATCCGCATACCGTTTTGTCGGTTCAATAAACTGGAGATGCATCGGCTTGACGGTTCTTTCGTAGCGTTCCAATACCTTTTCGACCGACCGGCCACGCTCCATCAGGTCGCGGAAAATAACCCGTCCGAGGCGGTCGTCGGCATCGGCATCAACATAGATTTTTATATCTAATTGTTTCCGCAGTTCCGCGTTAGAGAGTATCAGGATGCCTTCTACGATAACCACATGACACGGATCAACCGGCAAGGTTTCTTTGCTGCGCGTACACGTCAGGTACGAGTAAATGGGTTGCCGGATAGAGTGTCCGGCTCTCAGCTCCTTTAAGTGATGCACCAGCAGTTTGAAATCAATCGAATCAGGATGGTCAAAATTCAGTTCCTGCCGTTCTTCGAGCGGCAAATGGCCGCTGTCCTCATAGTACGAATCCTGTGGAATAACCACTACCTCGTCTTTGGCAAACAATGATGTAATTTTAGACACCACGGTCGTCTTCCCTGAACCGGCGCCACCTGCAATTCCTATAATTAACATAATAATATGGGTTTATTTTGGATGCAAAGATAGTGATTAATTATTACGTGAAGGCGTGAAGCGTAAGGCGTCCTGTCAGAGACGAAATATTGACAGGACTGCGAGACCCGTCCGTCAATTTTTGCACGGGCAAAACAGGGCTGCGAGACCCGTCCGTCAATTTTTGCACGGGCAAAACAGGGCTGCGGGACCCGTCCGTCAATTTTTGCACGGGCAAAACAGGGCTGCGGGACCTGTCCGTCAATTTTTGCACGGGCAAAACAGGGCTGCGGGACCTGTTCGGGAAAAACAGGAATTAGAAGTTGCCTGCGGCAGGTAAAACCCCGGCACCCTATACTCCGTATTCTAAATACCGCCTCTTACGAAGCGCCGAAGGCGTGACTAACCCCTTACGGGAAAAAGGGGGCATGGGCGCGATGTCATTCTATTGACACGTATATCCTAACGGTGTCGGGCAATGGTTCATTGTTCACTATTCATTATCCCCCGCCCTTACTCCCAAGCTATTCCTTTTTTCGACCGGCGCGGAGGAGACTAAGGTGTAGATAATAATAAATTAATATTCTTAACATACTCCTTTTTTATATACCCTTGTACGAGCGGCTTCCTTTTGTGGATAACTTTGTGCCGTCTGATTAAATCACGAACATAAATTGAAATAATACACAATTTGTATGAAAAAACTAAAACGAAATCATTGGGCAAGCATGATAGCGCTTGCCGTCATGCTGCTCCTGCCGGGCGTGGGAATCGCCCAGGTCAGCATCGAAGTAAAAGGGATCGTTACCAATGCCGCTACGGGCGAGCCGCTGGCCGGGGTATCGGTCGTGCAGAAAGGGACGACGAATGCTACGATAACCAACATGTCCGGTCAATATACGATGACAGTGCCGGAGGGCGCGACATTGGTATTCTCTTCGATTGGCTTTGCCCCTAAAGAAGTACAGGCGCAAAGCGCTATTGTAGACGTGGCATTAACAGAGTCGATCAGTACCTTGGATGAGGTGGTCGTCGTCGGCTATGGCTCGGTGCGCAAGGGCGATTTGACGACCGCCGTATCAACGGTGTCGAATAAAGAAATTGACCAGCGACCGATTATTTCTGCCGCGCAGGCTATTCAAGGCAAGGCGGCAGGCGTGATGGTGATGCAACCTAACGGCGCGCCGGGTGCGGATTTGACCATTCGCGTACGCGGAACAACGTCTTTCAACGCCAGCAACGACCCGTTGTACGTAGTGGACGGCGTGCCGGTGGACAACATGAATTTCCTGGCACCGACCGATATTGATAATATCCAAATTCTGAAAGACGCTTCGTCGGCGGCTATCTACGGCTCGCGTGCAGCCAATGGCGTGGTGATTGTGACCACCAAAGCCGGAAAAACGGGCGACGCCAAAATCACCTTCAACGCACAAGTGAGCCTCAACGAGGTAGCCAAACGGATAGAATCGCTCAATGCCGCGCAGTATAAGGAACTGATGGACGAGATTAGACCGGGCGCCATACCCGAAGGAACGACGGATGTGATCGACTGGTG
>JAIRKX010000040.1 GCA_031259805.1 Prevotellaceae bacterium
CAGCGCTTATTGGAAAATATTTCCGCGTAGTAAGCATATTATTTCGGATCGTTTTAGCTTAAATTTGTAATAATGCCGCAAAGGTATAACATTTTTTTAAATGAACAAAATATTTTTATCTCCGGTGCCGTTATTCGTTGAACTTACCCCCTGCCCCCGCAGGCAATTCCTGTTTCACGGAACAGGGTCATACCCGCAGCCGCCCCACGGGTGACAGCGCAAAAGGCGGCGCAGGGCCAGCCACGATCCCCTGATTGGCCCGTGTTTGCGTAGCGCTTCGACGGCATACTGCGAACAACTCGGCGTAAAGCGACATGTCGGCGGTTTGAGCGGCGAAAGGCACAACTGGTAAAACTTAATCAGCAGAACCAGCGGGACAATGGCCGCTTTGCGTAACCACGTCCGCCAGTTTGGCGAGGGCTTCGCAGAGGCTTGTTTCGAGGGGTACATAATCAAGTATTTCCGGCGATACATAATGAAAAAATAAGCTGGCTGTCCGGCGCTGCTGTTCGAGCGGTTGGTATACGATCTGTTTGTTCCGGCGGAACGCTTCGCGAATGCGGCGTTTCAACAAATTGCGTTTGACAGCGCGTTTGAAACGACGTTTGGGGACATTCACCGCCATTTGACAACAAGGTTTGCCATCTTCCGCCGCGGCGATCGAAAAAAAGATTTTAAACGGAAAATGAAACAACGTGTCGCCGGCAGTAAACAATGCCGCTATTTGCTTCTGCGAGCATAATCGTTCGGATTTGGGAAATCGCATAAAATGGCCGTCCGTCCGGGAGCCTACTGTTCCAGAAAAAGATCCAGCGCTTTGACAATCGATGGCGCTTGCGGAGTCGGCGCTTCGATAGCAATCGTAAGCCCGTGCTCCTTTAACGCATTGACCGTGGCCGTTCCAAACGCGGCGATGTAGGTTTTTCCCTGTCGAAATTTCGGGAAATTGGTTACAAATGTTTTTACTTCGGCCGGCGTGTAAAAAACCAGCATGTCGTAACGCCGCGGATCTACATGACTCACATCGGCATTGACCGTGCGATAAAAAACGGCTTTGGAATTTTTCAGTTTCGCTTTATCAAATGCTTTCGGCACGTCGGGCTTGTATCCTTCGGCCAGCGCAATTAAAAACAACTCGTTGCGGTGCTTCGCAACGATGGTGGCGAGCAGCGAAGTAAGAGTGCCTTCGCCGAAGAATATTTTGCGTTTGCGGTATACGATATATTTCTGCAAGTAGTTGGCTGTAGACTCCGTCATGCAGAAGTACTTCATCGTTTCGGGCACGGTAATCCGTAATTCTTCGCACAGATGGAAAAACATATCAGCAGCCGTACGCGCTGTGAATATCATCGCCGTATGTCGTAAAATATCAATCCGCTGCGCGCGAAACTCTTTGGGCGATACACTTTCTACACGAGTAAAAGGAATAAAATTAATGATCAATTTGTGCTTTTCTATTAGCTCTGTATAAGGAGATATGCCTATAGGCTCCGGTTGTGCGATAAGAATATTGGTTATGTTCATGCCTCAAAATGTGTCTAACTTATTGATAAAAATCCATATAATAATATAAACGGACTAAATTCCAAAGTGCAAAGGTACAAAATCAAAAGGAATATTGAAACACGTGCATTAAACAAAATTTGAATCAAGCGGAGAAAATACAGCAGTGCAAAGACAGCGGTTATCGCAAGCACAGTTATTATTAATATGTTAAAAAACGAGCCGGACGGCATGGCCACCATCAGTATCGATACCGGGAATAGTACGAGCCCGTACGCAATAAGGTAAAATCGTCCGAAGTATAGGATGGTTTGCATTACCGGTTTGCATTTGCCGACATAGTCGATGGCGCGTAACAGCAGCATTTTCAGCAATAGAAAACCGCCGATTCCACCGGTGATGAAGACAAATGTATGGAAGGGAGCATGCGACGCCGTCTCCTTCCAAACAAGGTGAAACGGCCACAGCATCCACCCGCCGAAACCGAGCGACAGCACCGAAAAAACCAGCATAATACGGGTGGTAATGACAATCGACAGGGAATTTTCCTTATATTGTTTTTCGAGCCGCCGGTAGCTAAACAGCGAGGTGGACAACAAGCCCAGAAACGAACGCACGTGGCGGGAAAAGATCAGAAACAGACAAATAATCGACAGGGCTAAAAATCCGCCGAACAGCGAGAATGCATCCCGTACCTGCGGTTTAACCCCCGCGCCGGCCGGCGCTATCAGCACGGAACAGTCGCCGTAAACCGCTTCGACCGGATGGTCGACCGGCGCTGTAACGGAGAGGAGGGTATCGCTGTGGTATGTATCCGAAGGCATGGGTATCGTGGCTATTTATACATTCTTAATTACCGCGCTTGGCCTTGTATCCGGCAGCGACGAGCAGTTCCACGATACGGTCGCGGAAATCGCCTTGAATAAGTATCTCACCGTCTTTGGCGCTGCCGCCGACGCCGCATTTGGTTTTCAACAGTCGCCCCAGCGCCTGTAATTCGTCAGGATGGCCGACAAAGCCGGCAACCAGCGTTACTTGTTTGTCGCCCCGTTGTCGGCGGTCAATCGACACCACCAACCGCTGCTGCGACGGCGGAAGCGTAGCCGGTTCCGGTGTGTCGTCCTGCCGGTATGTAAAATCGGGATTGGTAGAATACACCACTCCTTTACGTGTTTTCCAATTGTTGCCTGCCATATTCGTGTGAAAAAGTTTTGCAAAGGTAGCAAATTGAAATTAGGAGTCAGGAATTGCGACAGGCAGGGGATGAAGGGTGGCTACGCAGGCTCCCTTATACCTTACACCCGAAGCAACGCCGGCATCCGCAAGAGCTGCTTTTACGGCGGCGGATTGTATGGCAGAAAACGGGGGAATAAACTCGCGCGTTTTTTTGTACCTTTGCGGCTTCTTTGTGCAAATGAACTATAAGAACAATTCAGGATATGAATAAAAAAGTATTACTAATGATTCTCGACGGGTGGGGCGAAGGTGCACATAACCACTCGAACGTTATATTTACAGAGGGTGCGCCGCATTTCGAACAACTGAAAGCCGCTTATCCACACTCGCAATTACTGGCCTGCGGCGAAAACGTCGGGCTGCCCGACGGCCAAATGGGTAATTCCGAAGTCGGACATCTGAATATTGGCGCAGGACGCATCGTATATCAGGATTTGGTCAAAATCAACCGCGCCTGCCGGACAAATACGATTTTGCAGAACGACGAAATCCGCAAAGTATATTCGTATGTAAAAGGCAGCAACAAACAATTGCACCTCTTAGGGCTGGTATCCGACGGCGGCGTACACAGTTCGCTGGAGCACCTGTTTAAACTGTGCGACATCGGCAAGGAATACGGCCTCGAAAAGCTCTTTGTGCATTGCTTTATGGATGGCCGCGATACCGACCCGCATAGCGGCAAAGGGTTTATCGAACAATTGCAACGGCACATGGCTGATACCACGGGACGCATTGCCGGCGTCGTCGGACGGTACTATGCGATGGATCGCGACAAGCGTTGGGAGCGCATCGAAGAGGCTTATAATTTGCTGGTGTACGGACGGGGAACGCCCGCTGCCGACGCTGCGCAGGGCATGCAGCAGTCGTACGATGCAGGCATAACCGACGAATTTATTAAACCGATTGTGTGCACCGACGGCGACCGCCCGGTAGCCACGATACAGCCCGGTGATGCGGTTATTTTCTTCAACTTCCGCAACGACCGGGCAAAGGAATTAACGATTACGCTTTCGCAGGATGACCTGCTGAGCGGCCTTTGTGCCGACGCCCAACGTCCCGACACCCCCATGACTCCCGAAGCCCGTGCAGCCATAGGACGGATGAAAACCATTCCATTATATTATTGTACAATGACGCCCTACGACGATAAGTTCAGCGGACTGCATGTGCTGTTCGACAAGGACAATGTGCAAAACACCCTTGGCGAAACGGTGGCGCGGGCAGGAAAACGGCAACTGCGCATCGCCGAAACCGAAAAATATGCGCACGTTACCTTTTTCTTTTCCGGCGGACGCGAAGAACGGTTCGATAACGAAGAACGCATTTTGATTGCTTCGCCCAAAGTAGCCACTTACGACTTGCAGCCCGAAATGAGCGCCTGCGAAATAACCGACGCATTAATCACGGCGCTCGACACGCAGAAGTTCGACTTGGTGGTACTTAACTTTGCCAACGGCGATATGGTCGGGCATACGGGCGTGTACAGCGCCATCCGCAAAGCCGTGAAAGCGGTGGACAAGAACATCGGCGCGCTCATTAAAGCCGCGCAAGCCAACGGCTATACCGTGCTGATTACCGCCGACCATGGCAATGCCGACTATGCCGAAAACCCGGACGGCTCGCCGAATACCGCCCACTCGCTGAACCCTGTGCCGTTTATTGTGGTCGACAGCGACGTACAATCCGTGCAAAACGGCGTGCTCGCCGACATTGCCCCGACTGTTTTAGCCCTGATGGGCATCCCTAAACCCGCAGAAATGACCGGAAGCGTGTTGATAAATTAGAATCTTAGATCCAATAGCCAGAATCCAATAGCCAAGGAAATGAAGACAAAAATCCAAACGGCGGAACGTTGTTCCAAAAATGAAGCATCCGATAACGTCATTTTTCAACGACATTTATTTGCCTACGAGCAGGCGGCGATACGAGTGTCGGGGAACGTCGCGGAAGTAGGCTGCGGCGAAGGATACGGCATGTCCGTACTGTTGCCTCACGTCGACCTGTATATGGCCATGGACAAATATCCCACGCCGGCGACCGGCGAACAAAGAGAAAAGGTTATTTTTAAACCCCTGCAATTCCCCGATTTCAGCGGCGTACCGGTACATTTTTTTGACTTTGTTATTTGCTTTCAAGTGATCGAGCACATCAAAGACGACCGCCTGTTTGTCTCCAAAATAGCGCAGTTGCTCAAACCCGGCGGGACGCTCCTGCTGACCACGCCCCATGCGCCGATGTCGCTTACGCGAAACCCCTTCCATGTGCGCGAATATGAGTATCCCGCACTACACGCATTGCTGGCGCCTCATTTCAGTCGGGTAGACATCCGCGGCGTATACGGAAAACAACAGGCGCGGGAGTATTACGAAGCCAACAAACAGGCCGTCGCGCGGGTACGCAAATGGGATGTGTTCGACTTTGAGCACAAAATGCCGGCGGCGCTCTTAAAAATCCCCTACAACCTGCTGAACCGCCGGAATCGCCACAAGCTATTGCGGCAATGCAATACGCAAACCGCACGCATCACTACCGACGAATTTTATTTAGATACCTTCCGCAACGAAGCCTACGACTTTTTTGCTATCGCAGAAAAGGCATAAAGCGGCCATCGCAGACGCACCATTAACCGGCGCCCGTCCACCCGGCACCCTGAAAGTTTAAACTATTCCTTACTTTTGCAGAAATTTATTTTGACTGTTATGCTGAAGGGGTTATTTAAAAAGAAAGACATTGCCGCTATGCTGCGGGAAGCTGATTCAACTAACGGCGGATTGAAACGTTCGCTTACGGCGACTAATCTTGTTGCGCTGGGAATAGGCGCGATTGTCGGCACCGGCATTTTTGTGCTCACCGGTCAGGCGGCTGCCCAGTATGCCGGGCCGGCGCTGACGATTTCCTTTATTATTTCGGCGCTCGGCTGCATCTTCGCCGGCTTTTGTTACGCCGAATTTGCCGCCATGATTCCCGTCTCGGGCAGCGTATATTCGTACAGTTACGCGACGATGGGCGAATTTCTGGCATGGTTTATCGGCTGGGACCTTATCCTCGAATACCTTTTTGCCTGCTCGACGGTAGCGGTCGGATGGTCGGGCTACATGCAGAGCCTGCTTAACGGTTGGGGATTCGACATACCGCACCAGCTGGCGCGATCGACGCTGGATCACGTAAACGGCGAATGGATATGGACCGGCAGCATCATCAACTTCCCTGCGGTATGTATTGTAGCTGTCATCACGATACTGCTGCTTGGCGGCATCCGGCAGTCGGCGTGGGTCAATAACGTAATTGTAGCAATAAAAGTACTGGTTATTCTCCTATTTATCGGGTTCGGGCTGTCGTATATCGACACCGGCAACTGGACCCCATACATCCCCGAAAACACCGGACAGTTTGGACAGTATGGCATTTCCGGCATCCTTCGCGGCGCGGCGGTAGTCTTTTTCGCCTACCTGGGCTTTGACGCACTTTCGACAGCCGCGCAGGAAACACGACGCCCGCAAAAGGACATGCCCAAAGGAATCCTGATTTCGCTTATCGTATGCGCCCTGCTTTATGTGGCGGTTACGGCGGTACTGACAGGCATTGTAAATTATAAAGAACTGGGCGTCGATGCACCTATTGCCGTAGCAATCGACAGAGTCGGAGAAGGACTGGCATGGATGAGCCCGTTCATTAAATTAGGCGCCATTGCCGGCATCAGTTCGGTGATACTGGTTATGATGATGGGACAGTCGCGGATTTACTACGCCATCTCCTGCGACGGCCTGATACCACGACTATTCTCAAAAATCAACATCAAACGCGGCACCCCGCAGAACGCGACGATTTTTGCCGGGATTGCTACAGGCACCATCGCCGGCCTGTTGCCATTAAGCGCACTGAGTGAACTGGTCTCTATCGGCACACTGATGGCCTTTGCTATCGTCTGCATTTCCATCATGGTACTGCGCCGGACGCACGCGCATATTCCCCGTCCGTTCAAAGTACCGCTGGTCTGGGTCATTCCGCCGCTGGGCGCTTTTTTCTGCATCCTGCAAATGGCTTCCCTCCCGAGCGCCACATGGATACGGCTAATCATCTGGACACTGATAGGATTTGTCATCTACTTCTCCTACGGCCGGAGACATAGCCACCTGAATTGATTATTAACCATTAATACTGCACCCGAAAAAAATTAATAAAAAATTAATAAAAAAAATTTATAGTTTAAACAAAATAACTATCTTTGTTCCCTCAAACTCGAAACACACGTATGCACACGCAATCTAATCATCCTTGGCGCTACGACGAAAACCTTTATTTTTCGGCGATGACACCGGTTTTTAGCAACCCGTGTTTTTCGTTTTTTAATTATACCCCCCCCCCCCCCCCCAAC
>JAIRKX010000039.1 GCA_031259805.1 Prevotellaceae bacterium
CTCATAAATTCCCGTCGTGGGCAATGGAATCAAGGGGGTGATTAAATCGTCGCCCGTCGTATTGTTCGTAGAATTAGTACGCCTTGCCGCCCTGTCATAACTAAGTCCGCTATGTCCTCATGTGGTAAGCGCCGTCCATGAACCTCCGGCGTCCGCAATATTTATTTCCCAACAGGCGGGCGGAAAAGGAGGCGAAATAGGCGGAATAATTGACGTTACGCCAAAAGTTTCGGAAAACGGCCATGTTGCTATGCCGCACGTTACGATTTGCGTAGAGAGCGTATCGTTGGCCGTATCTTCGTCGTTCGGCAAGAGGGTGAATACGCGCAGGTCATATGTGCCGACCCCCGACAAATCAACGAGCGTGGCGAACGTATGCGAATAGGTCGCTCCGGTAGCCAGCCCCGACGGGATATCGATGGTTTCGATCACCGGCGCTCCGGCATCAACCGAATAGCCCGCCTGAATGCTGTAGAGGGTTTGCGTGCCGTTATTTTGGATAACCGCTTCTACCGTTTCCGGCAACGGATGGCTGTTGCCCACAGGGCGCACAAGGCTTTCTACTGAGGCGTCGAGCGCCGACTGCTGCGGGGGATCCCATGTGATAGAGACATCGTCGACAATCCATCCGTGTGCATAGGTTCCTTCGTAACGGAAGGCAACGTAAATAATATTTCCCGCATAAGGAGTCAAATCGAATGTCTGTTCTTTGAATGAAGTTGAGGCTGATGTGGTCGTCCACAATTCCGTGAAGTCGCTTTCTTCTAATCCGGAAGATGATATCAGCACGCTGTTTCTGCTACTGCTATACATAGATGATGTTTTCCACCAAAACGACAGGGTATAAGTACCCGTAGCAGAAAGCACAATCGGTTTCGTTACGAGCCAATCGTCTTGAAATCCGCTGCTACTGGAAGAATAATTGCGATAGGCCGATCCCCGGGAGTTATGGAAAGAACTGGCCGAAGTGCTGGTGTTTGCGTTCCATGATGCTGAGCCCCGCAGTGCGAACTTTGTCCAGCACTCGGGCGGGAAGGTGCCCGGATAATCGAACCCTTCGCTCCAGGGGAATGTGGTAACGGCAGAAGCACAATGGGCGGCAATATTTTTCACGCGGGTATTATTGCTCGCATCGGCGTCGTTCGGCGCATTGACGGTAACGGTAATGACGTGCGCATTGCCGTCGGTCAGGTCGGCCGTTTGAGTGAATGTATATTGGTAGGTACTGCCGGAAATCAGTCCGGTAACGGGAATCACTTCGTTGACCGTCGCGCCGCCGTCTATTTGATAGCTTACCGGAATATCGGACAGCGGGAAACCGCCGGTATTTTTCACGATAATCGTTACTTCGTCGGGCGTCGAATGTACGGAGCCGGACGGCCGTGTGATGTCAACCAGTTCCGCATCGTATTCGGGCAGCGCTTCCACCGAAATATCGTCCACAATGAAGGTGTACGCTTGTAAGCCTTCATAGCGGAATGCGATATATACGGTCTGATTGGCCGCTGTCGGGGGCAGGGCTATTTTGGCTTCTGTCCACGTAGCTGTGGCGTTTGGCGCAACCCACAATTCCGTAAAGTCGGCGGTGGCCGTCCCGGAAGTAGAAATCAGTACACTGACTCTATCATAAGTATAGCTGGTAGCCATTCTCCACCAGAACGACAGTTCAGCGCCTACCGCCGGAATGTCTAACGGTCGCGTAATAAGCCAGTCGTCCTGGTAGCCATCGGTTGAGCTGGAGTTTCGGCGTATTGCCGATGCCGGATCAGAATGGTTATAACTGGTAGTGGTATTCCTTGCCCATGTGATAGAACCCGTCCCCTGTACTCTGTTTGTCGTCCAGCAGTCGGGCGGGAAGGTTGTTCCCGTAAAATCTTCCGTCCACGGCAAGGTAGTATAGCAGGGCGGGGTGGTAGTGATAAAGTCGAGGCCGTTGGCCGGCGTTCCGCCTTGTTGTCCGTCGCACATTGTCCGTACCGACCAGTTGTAGGTGGCGCCGGGCCGCAGACCGTCGATGGTGCAGGTGGCGTCGGTAACAAGACGGGTAACCGTATGCGTGCCCGATTCCACCGTTATGCTGTAGCCGAACGGCGTGTCGACATAGTCCCATGTAAGCGTGACGGAGGTATTTGCGGCAACGGCGTTCAGGTTTGCCGGTACGCCCACCGTGCAGGCATCCGCTTTTAGCGCCATGCGTACCGCTACTCCGCCGACACCGGCTACCGGCACTATCGTGCCTGCATTGCGCCGATATAGAACATGCCCTTCCGTACCGTCGACGGCTACGGCAATATTGTCGTCCGTCAGTTGGTTTACGGTGAGGAAATAGCGTTGGCCGGCTTGCAGGGGCGTTTCGGGCGTAGGCGTCCAGTCCATTCCGGCGACCGTCCGTGTCGCGGCAGTGGCGAGTAAGTCGGTCGGGTCAAAGGTTGTTTCGCCGGTCATTTTATAAAGCGACAAGCTGTACGGCAACTGTACGGCGCTTGTAAATCCGACTCCGACGGCAGTCAACGCCGTCGCGTTATAGATGGGGAACACCATTCCGAACGATACCGGCGTGCTGCTGCCGTAGCTGTCGGTGAATGCGGTTACGTTATCGTAGGCATAGACGACGCTCGTTCCCGTAAAGGGGATGGTGGCCGTGTTGTCGTCCGGCGTATCTTCGGGCTGGTCGGCAGTAACGGCATAGGTAAAGGTATTAGCCCCGATGTTGAACCCTGTCGGGCTGGTTGGCGCTACGATGGCCAGTTCCCCTGAGGTTTCGCCGGCGGCTAAGGCCGGGATGGAGGCCGATCCGAGCGGCGTACCGTTTAATTCGGCATTCAACACCACATTGGTTTGTTCCACCGCGCCTGCATTTTCTATTTTGGCCGCCGCCGCTACCTGCGACACCGGAATTTGCGAAAACGCCTCGATGTGCAGGCGAAGGTTGTGGGTGTAGATTTCGGTTACTTCCACGTCGTCGATAGCGGCGAGGCAGGCCCCGTCGTAGGACGAATGATCGTAGAAGCCGAGATAGTAAATACCGGTGTAGAGCGGCGTGAAGGAGACGGTAAACGTTTCCCAGCGGTCGCCGTCGCCGGCATAGAGGTCGTTGAAGATTTTTGTTTTACCTGCATCTATGGAGTTCCACAGCAGGGAGGTCATGCCGGTGGCCGTTTGTTCCGCACCTATGTGGACATCCATCTGTTCGGCTTCGAAAAGCCCTACGGCGTAGGCCGAAAAACGGATCAGGTAGCTTTTGCCGGCCGTCATGTTCATACCTCGTGAGAACAGCCATGCATCGTTAGGCACTCCGGCATTGGAATAGCCGTTGATACCGGCGTATTGCCCGCTGCCCGAGTCAGGCGTAATCGGGGCGATATTAGGGATCGACGCGCCGATGTTGTTCGTGATCACCCACGCGCCGCCGGCATTCGTCATGCTTTGCCATCCGGTAGGGAGGGCAGCGTTGCTTGCGCGATCAAAATTTTCGTTCAACAAACGGCTTCCCGGCGCAGGTTGAGAACGGTCGGGAGACGACGTCGATTGCGCGCCGACCGAATATCCGGCAAACGCACATAACAAGATTAAAAAGACTCTTTTCATAGCATTGGATAGTGAATAATTTAATTAAAAAGTTAAAAACATTATTTTATCATTAATTTGTTTGAACAAATGTACAGTTTTTTTCTTGTAAAAAAAAATAATTGAAAAAAAATCGTAACGAGACTGCCTTCTATTGCTATTATTGTCCTGCGGACAGCCAAATAATGAACAACGAACAGAGATAATAGACTTAAGGCTTGACGACCATGCTCCATAATATAATAATGTCCATAGACGCCGAAAATCTTACGAGCGATGAAAAATTTTCGGAAAAATGAAAAAAATCTCTTAAGAGATAAAAAAAATCTCTTAAGAGATAGGCTCCATTTCTTGAGAGATGAAAAAGAAAAATCGGAAAAATGAAAAAAATCTCTCAAGAGATCGTTTCCATCTCACGTGAGATAAAACTTATCTCATGCGTGTTTTTTTCGGGAAAATAAGAAAAGGAAACGAAGTCAGGAATATTAATAATAAAAAAATCAACAATATAAAACAAATTTTACAAATCATGGTTTTTTTTGCCGACACAATTGTTGGCCTTGTAGTAACCTTTTTCCAATCGGAAACAGGTCGTTTAATTTTGTCGGGCAATGGCCTTACTATCGTCGTAGAGCCGGTTGCCCGTTGCCTTAGGGCATCAATCTCCCGGGGGCAATAGCCAATAGTGGGAAAGGAACTTCCGTTCTGCTCCCCTATATTCCGGGGGAATCCTGCCTGTAAAATCGAGTAGGAGGAACAGGAAATAATCCTATTCCTCCTACTCGATTTTATAAACCATTAATCGCTATTTGCTAACTACAATATGCTATCCCAATTCAGGATTTTATATAAATCATATTCCTCCGGGTTGATAACATATTTTCTTGCCTTTTCGTAATCGCCGGGGGTAATGAAGTGCATGACGTAACGCATGATCGACTGTACAAACTGGCTGTTAATATCCACTAAACGCGGAGGGATTTTGCCGGTCTTGGGGTCTTGCAGGTCGCGCAAAAACAAGGGAGCGACGTCGCCGAAATGATTCACATAGACCATACAGGCCGTATGCCCGGCCTTAAACAGGTCGTACACGCCAAAGCCCAGCAGCGAACAATACTGGCGGTCGTATGCAATAGGCACGTCGCAACGCACTTCGTAGCCAATTTCTACCGGACGAATCTTCACGTTTAATTCTAAGGCCGTGATTCTATTCTCAATCATTTCGCAAAAGATATGCGCTTTGGAAACCTTTCCCAGTTCGGGATGCCCGTGTTCGTCGTACGAAAAATGAGCGCCCGACTTTTTGATTTCCTCTTCGCTCAACTCGTGAAATACGCCTTCGGAAATAACCGCCGCGCCGTAATCCTCGCCCATCACTTTCCGTTTGATAATGGAGGAAATCACAAGGTTCACGATTTTGTCGCAGGTGATTTGTGTTTTGTTAAACATTTCGGGAATGACAATCATCGGATAGTGGCACGAAGCGCCGATGCCGAAGGCCAGATGCCCGGCCGAACGCCCCATAGCGGCTACAATAAACCAGTTGGCGCTGGTACGCGCATCCTCGTAGACCACCGTCGCAATATTCGATCCTTCGGCGCGCGCCGATTCGTAGCCGAATGTGGGCGTTCCATTGGGCAACGGCAAATCGTTGTCAATCGTTTTCGGCACGTGGATATTGGCTATCGGATATTTTTTGTCGGTCAAAAATTTGGCTACACGATTGGCCGTCGAAGCCGTATCATCGCCCCCGATAGTAACCAGCAGTTTAATGTCGTTTTGTTTGAAAAACTCCAGATTAAACCGTTTTGCAAAATCCTCGTCTGTTGGTTTATAGCGGCTCATGGTGATAGCCGACCCGCCGCGATTGAAAATATCGTCGGCAAACTCGAAATTGATGTCCACCGTGCGTGGGGATTTTTGAAAAAGGCTGCTGTAACCTCCGTGCAACCCGATTACACGATATCCGTTGTTCAAAAAGACTTTGGCCACACTGCCGACTACCGTGTTCATGCCCGGCGCAGGCCCGCCACCGGTTAAAATAGCAATTGCATTACTCATAAATTTGTTTTTAAAGATAGTAAATTTCAGGGCGCAAAGGTACGGAAAGTTTTTATCTCCTAAAAAAAACCGTATATTTGTATTCCGTCAATGGATATGGACATTCAATATAGTATACTATGGCAGACGAAAAAATCATTTTTTCTATGAACGGCGTCGGGAAAATCCTCCCGAACAACAATAAGGCGATACTGAAAGATATCAGTCTTTCGTTTTTTTATGGGGCAAAAATCGGTATCATTGGGCTCAACGGGTCGGGGAAATCGACGCTTATGAAGATTATTGCGGGACTTGAGCCGTCGTACCGCGGCGAGGTGGTGTGGGCGCCGGATTATACGGTGGGCTATCTGGAGCAAGAGCCGCAGTTGGACGACGCAAAGACTGTCCGCGAAATCGTCGAAGAGGGCGTGCAGGAGGTCGTCGATTTACTAAAGGAATACGAATCCGTGAATGCGCGCTTCGCCGAACCGATGAGCGACGACGAAATGAATGCGCTGATTGAGCGGCAGGGCGAACTGACGGAGAAAATCGAACTGGCGAACGGCTGGGAACTCGACACCAAACTGGCGCGCGCCATGGATGCACTGCAATGTCCCGACGGCGACATGCCCGTTCGCCACCTGAGTGGTGGCGAACGGCGAAGGATAGCATTGTGCCGCCTCCTGCTGCGCGAACCCGACGTGCTGCTCCTCGACGAACCGACTAACCACCTCGACGCAGAAAGCATCCAATGGCTCGAGGCGCATTTGCAGCATTACAAGGGGACGGTGATTGCCGTAACGCACGACCGGTATTTCCTCGACAATGTAGCCGGCTGGATTCTGGAGCTCGACCGCGGCGAAGGCATTCCATGGAAGGGTAATTACTCGTCGTGGCTTGCGCAGAAAGCGACGCGATTAGCGCAGGAAGAGAAGCAGGAAAGCAAACGCCGCAAGACGCTTGAGCGTGAGCTGGAGTGGGTGCGCATGTCGCCGAAAGCGCGGCAGGCGAAGGCCAAAGCGCGGTTGGGCGCTTACGAAAAATTGTTGAACGAAGACGGACGCCAGAAGGAAGAGCGGCTTGAAATCTATATCCCCAACGGGCCGCGACTGGGCGACAAGGTGATTGAAGCGCAAGGTGTGGCAAAGGCGTTCGACGGACGGCTGTTGTTTGAGAAGCTGAACTTTCGCTTGCCGCCGGCGGGGATCGTGGGCGTCATCGGCCCGAACGGCGCAGGCAAAACAACGCTGTTCCGCCTGATAATGGGTATCGAAAAGCCCGACACCGGCACATTTACCATCGGCGAAACGGTAAAAATCGCTTACGTAGATCAGCAGCACAAATATATCGACCCTGATAAGACCGTATTTGAAACGATTGCGGAAAACAGCGAAATCATCCGGCTGGGCAATCGCGACATGAATGCTCGTGCTTATGTATCGCGCTTTAACTTTTCGGGCGCCGACCAAGAGAAGAAATGCGGCATCCTTAGCGGCGGCGAACGCAACCGGTTGCATCTGGCGCTCACACTGAAGGAGGAAGCCAACGTCCTGTTGCTTGACGAGCCAACAAACGATGTCGATGTAAATACTATCCGAGCACTGGAAGAGGGGTTGGAGAACTTTGCGGGATGTGCGGTCATCATTTCACACGACCGCTGGTTTCTCGACCGCGTGGCCACACATATTCTGGCATTCGAGGGCGACTCGCAAGTCTATTTCTTCGAGGGCGACTACTCCGAATACGAAGAAAACAAGAAACGACGCTTAGGCGACATGACGCCGAAACGGTTTAAGTATAAAAAGCTGGTGGAGTAATGGGTGCAGGGTACAGGGTTGCATAACGGGGCAGGCGGTGTACCCTTTCTTATTACGGTAAATATCCTACGCGACGGCTAAATTACGAAAGCTTTCAATATCCCTGTACAAAAATTCAAAAAAATGGCATGCTTGTATGGCCAGAAACCGGGCGACTGATTCGGCGCGTTCTTTCGAAAGTCGTTCGTTCACCGCTGCCGACCCGGTATTGTCTGAACTTTGATTTATATGGCTCCACCTCAATTTTCAACTCTCAACTCTCAACTCTTAGTTCTTAGTTCTTAGTTCTTAAAGAAGATTCCATATAGTTCCACCCCCGCCCTTCGGGCACCCCCGCCGGCGGGGGAGAGCTACGCAGGCGCCCTTCCGATCTCTTACCAATCAACGAACCCAAAAAAAGACAGGTCAAAATATATAATTTTTGCCTTTTTTTGTTTTGGCACTTAAATTTAATTATTTACCTTTGTATTTTACTTCCGGTAAGTAGCATTATCAGAAGTAAACTTAAAGTCCTCTAAGAGTATCTCATAAGTATCCCCAAAATCCAGTTCAAAATAATCTTGGCAAGCAGCATTATCCTCATTTTGTTGAGGATTGCCGCTTTGTACCTCCTGTAATCGCCTATTTTCGCCTTTTGCTGTCAATGTCTTTGTAAGCATTTCTATTTGTTTATATTTTAAGACCACTTCTGATAATGCTACTTATAGGAAGTAAAAACACCTTCTTTATTTTGTAAACAAGCATATTATTAGACTTACATAAAACAACCGTACATGAAAATGAAAAAGACACTGCTACTATCTTTGTTATCACTTGCTTCGATGTCCCCGATTTGGGGGCAAAGCATCGTACAAGTATCGAACCTTCGCCTGACCACAGGCGCCACGCCAACGCTGACCTTTGAAGTCGGCTGGTCGACCCCGCCCTCGTCGACGCCCAACCACCGCGACACCATCTGGCTCTTTGCCGACTACCGCACGGTAAGTTCCGATGGCTCAGCGGGTGCATGGACGGCAGCCACGATTACTGCCGCTACCGTTACCGCCGGCGACGGAGAGGTCATTCAATCGTCCCTTACCGGTCGCGGGTTCTTCCTGAATGGAAATGGTTATTCTTCGTTCAATGCCACCGTTACCGTAACCTTGGCCGCTCCCCTCAACACAAAATTCAACGCCTGCGTCTACGCCTCCGACTGGCCGCCCAACGCCACCCTGCAATCCGGCGGCGGATACGCCCTGAAAGGCACGCCCCCCTTTATTATTAACGGAACTATCATTGAGCCCTCGCACACCCTCGGCGCCGGCACGTGCATCACCTCCATCACCGACTCAACCGGCTGCCCGGGCTTTGTAATTAACCCGCCCATCGTTACCGGCAGTATCTTAACCACCGGCGAGACCGTCTGCGCGGGCGGCGCACCCAAGCCGATTACCGGCATCATGCCCTTTAGCGGCGGCGACGGACAGCTTGCCTACTCGTGGTACAAAGACGGCGCGCTGATTACCGGCGCGACCGGCGCCGACTATACCCCGCCGGCGTCCGACGCATTAGTGCCCGGCGCACATACTTACACCCGCAGGGTCAACGACCGGACATGTAACATCACGCCGCTGGCCTCGACGGGCAGTTGGGTGTTGACGGTAAGCACTGTGCCGTCGGTTATCGCAAGCAGTCCGTCGCGGTGCGGCGCGGGTACGGTCACGTTGACCGCCACGCCCACCGGTGCCACCAGCCCCGCGACTTATAGCTGGGTCATCGGCGGCGCAACGGCGCAGACCACCTCAACCAACAGCTATATCACCGGCAGTTTGCCTGTGGGCAACACGACATACAGCGTAACCCTGCACAACTCGACCGGATGCAGCAGTACGGTGGCCAACGGCTCCATAACAGTGAACGATAACCCGACGGTTACCCTGTCGGCATCGAATACTGTGCTGTATTCCGGCGAGGCTGCTACACTGACAGCGACCGGCGCGGTCTCATACAGTATAACGAACGGTAGTTCGTGGCAACCAACCGGGACCTATACTGTCTCGCCGACGAGCGACGCAACTTATACCGTCGTTGCCAAAGCCGCTTCCGGCTGCTCGGCAAGCGCCAATATAACCATCAAAGTGATTGACCGGGCGGGCGTGGCTCCGTTTCCTAACAATTACCTGGCCTACGTCGGCGCGTTCTGGAAAAACAACCAGACCGGCGAGCGGCTGATACGCGTTCCATGGACGACAGGCATGCAGGGATCGTGGACAGCGGTCGCTTCGGCGCCGTGGATCGTACTGGATACCCAACCGACGACCGACGCAGGCGTAACATGGGCAACAGGAGAATCACCGGCCGACATGAATACCTATGATGCAACCTATCAGGTTACCGGCGGCGCTTCCAGCGTATCGGGCACCCTCGCGGCGGCGAGCGGCAACT